>NZ_CAWMEB010000089.1:0-961 GCF_963866145.1 Xenorhabdus sp. NBAII XenSa04 | reverse complement strand
GTGGTGAGTGACCATCAGGGAACGCCGCGCGAGATGCTCAACGAGGAAGGCGGACTGGTCTGGGCGCAACGGCTGACCACCTGGGGCCACGCCGAAAATCGGGGTAGCGTGCCATCTCATCACCCGGATCACCATGTTCAGTGTAATTTCCGGTTTTTAGGTCAGTATTTTGATGAAGAGTCGGGGCTTTTTTACAATCGGCACCGCTATTACTCGCCAGAGACGGCGCAGTACATCTCGCCGGATCCCATTGGGCTGAAAGGCGGCCTTAATCCTTACGGGTATGTCGATAATCCGGTCAAATATGTAGATCCTTTCGGGCTATCTACTGTCACAGTTGGTCGTTGGATGAGTCCCGAAGAATTCCAAAAAATGCGTGACACTGGCAAAGTAGTTCAAAGTACTACAGGAACAACGCATGTCGGTTATCCAGCAAATATTGATGCCTTCGGTAAACAAGCTAAACCGGGAACGGTGTATGTTGAATTTGATGTTCCTGAAAAATCGTTGATAAAAACAAATGATGAATGGGCAAAAATAGTAGGTCCAGATTCTTTAGAAGGGCGTTTAGCAAAACGTAAAGGATTGCCTGTACCAGAAATGCCGGAAGTTACTAATATGGAAATTAAAGCACATAAAACAACAGAGGGGATAATGACAGTATGCAAAAAATAAGATTATGGATTATATCTAATTACAATTATCCCGTAATTGTAAATAACGAGAGTTTAGTTGTTGATATTGATACGGATAAAAATATTGCTCGGTTTACTGTATGGGATGATTTGTCATGCGTACTAGAAATTCTCGATGTAGATACTGAAAAATATATTATCAATGAAAGAAGAGAATTATCCTCTGATGAGGAAGTAATTGAATCATTCAAAGAATTTCATAGCCTACTAAATTAAACTTAAGCCGGAAAGATCCCTGTGATCTTTCGGCTTTGTTCTTTTTAAGA
>NZ_CAWMEB010000088.1:0-3689 GCF_963866145.1 Xenorhabdus sp. NBAII XenSa04 | reverse complement strand
ACTCACCCTAAATTTACATCGTCAGATAAAACAGACGGACAAAAACCGCTCGACCTTATTCAATCCGTGAAAAAATCCGCTATGTATCATTGGGAAAATCTATTGCCTGCCTGTGGTATTGATATTCCCGCAAAAGGCAAACATGGCGCTTGCTCTATTTGCGGCGGTACTGACCGCTTTCACTTTATTGATGATCATCATAACGGCAACTGGCATTGCCGCCAATGTGACGCCCCAAACTATGGCGATGGGCTGGATTTAGTAGCGAAAACCAAAGGGATCTCAATTCTTGCAGCTGCAAAAATTATTGCTAACGTGCTGGCGTTGCCTTTGCCAGAACCCAAACCAGCTAAAGAAACCATTCAAATACAGCCCATCGCCGAAAAAGTGGCAGCATTAATGGCTCAAACTGTCGTCGGAAAACCTCCTTATCTGACGGCAAAAGGTCTGTATTGCTCTAACCAGCGATTGCTGAAAGATGGTTCGTTGTTATTGCCGCTGAGAACATTAGATAAAAAAATAACAGGGGCGCAGATCATCAAACCTGATGGAACGAAGAAATTACTGTCTGGTAGCCAGAAGAAAAGTGCTTTTATTGCATTATCAGAGATGGAAGAACATCCAGGCACAGTGATCATTACCGAAGGTTATGCCACGGCACTGACTATTAGCCAGTTACATCAAGGCACCATTCTGGCTGCAATAGATGCAGGTAATTTGCTTTCTGTCGCTCAATCAGTCCGAGAACATTGGCCTGATACGAAAATCATTATTGCCGCAGATAACGACTGGCATCTTCCCGATGAGTTAGATAAAAACGGTAAACCGAAAAAGAATGTTGGCAAAATTGCAGCAGAAAAAACCGCCAAAATAATAAATGGATGGGTAACGTTACCACCAACTGAGTACAAAGCCGATTGGGACGATTACCGCCAGCAACACGGAGTGGAAATAGCACGACAAGCCTTTATTCAGGGGCTTTATCAACCAACATCAATCAAGAAAAAAGCAGCTGTTCAGCTTAATAATGATACCGAATCTTCAAAACTGACATTATGCCAGATGGGAGCCAGTCAACGCGGGGAAGTGTTACTGGCGCGTTATAACGGAGATTTAGCGCTGGATGGCGCTTCGGAAACCGTACATCACTATGACGGCATTGTCTGGCGTCCAGTCAGTGACCGCGATTTAAAACGGGAAATGGTCGCTGCTTTTATGGAAGAGAAACTACCGTACTCACCACATGGTATCAGCTCTGCCGTGGATGCCCTGAAATTACAGCTTCCCATGATGCAACCACCAAAACGCCACTTAATCGGATTCAGTAACGGCGTATTTGACCTGAAAACTAGCCAGTTTCGGCCTCATCGCAAAAATGACTGGTTATTGCTTGCCAATGACGTTGAATTTGATTCCCCTATTTCGGGGGAAATCCTGCAAGATCACGCGCCACAGTTCTGGCGCTGGCTAACCGTTATGACTGGCAACTTTTTCTGGAAGTCACCGGAGCCGGAGGCAGTGGCAAAAGTATCTTTGCCGAAATTTGTTCCATGCTGGCAGGTAAAGGTAATACCGTTTCCGCAAGTATGGCAGCACTGGAAAACTCACGGGAACGGGCGTTGATTGTCGGTTATTCGCTGATTATCCTGCCAGACCAAACTCGCTATGTGAGCGATGGTTCCGGCATCAAGGCAATCACGGGTGGTGATGAAGTTGCTATCGATCCGAAGCACAAACAGCCCTATTCAACTCGTATTCCAGCGGTGGTATTGGCAGTAAACAATAATGCCATGAGTTTCAGTGATCGCAGTGGTGGAGTATCGCGCCGCCGTGTGATTTTCAACTTTTCCGAAGTTGTGCCAGAAAACGAGCGTGATCCACTCCTGCGGGATAAAATCGCGGCAGAATTGCCTGTGATTATCCGGCATCTACTTCATAGATTTGCTGATCCACAAGCTGCAAGGCGTTTACTGGCAGAACAACAGAAATTAGCAGAAGCGCTGGATATTAAGTGTGGCACAGATTCACTGGTCGATTTCTGCGGTTATCTTATAGCTTCCCATGAAACTGACGGTTTGTTAATCGGCAATGCAGAAATTATGCCGTTCAATCCCCGTAAATATCTTTATCACGCCTACCTTGCTTATATGAAAGGTAATAACCTGAATAAACCTGTTTCTGTAACTCGTTTTGGTATGGATATGCCGGGCGCACTGGTGGAGTACGGTCAGCATTACCTGCGCAAGAAAAGCAAACAAGGTATTCGTAGCAATCTGAGCCTAGATATTGATGCTGCTATCGAATGGATGCCGAAACTGACAAAGGATAGCCTGCCAGAAGAATAATTTCTTCTGATTATAATCGTTTTCCAAAGAAATATAAAAAAGTGTTCACCACTATTCACCCTATAATTTAAACCAGATATATCAAAACATTACAGGGTGAATAGTTATTTTAAAACTGTTCACAACTATTCATCACTGTTCACCTTATTTTCCGGTTCAAGGTGAACGGTTGGGTGAAGAGTGGTGATGAGTTTGATTTCAAGTCATCACCACTTAATAGTATGAATTTAAATAAAAATATTTAAAGGTGAACAGTTTTATTACTAATTCTTTAATAGGGGGGTAGATAAAAATTTTTTCTCTGGCAGGTATTTTTTTCGGATCTCTGAGTTAGCGGGTTAATGTATTAGCCCGGTAACTCGGAGAAGACAAGCGTAGCGCGTCAGTGTGGTTTGAATCTATCGTCTTAAACAAAATGTAACACAGGTAACCATATCTATTTGTTTAATATACGATATTAATCACGATTTTCATGCTTTATTGTCACCTATACTAGAATATATAAATAATTCTGGTATATCCTGTCCTGCGGTGTATCAAAAACATGCAATTACTATTGGTAAGATAAAGAATTTTTTAGCTAGGTCGGTTTTAGAACTGGCAAAAATGATAGGGAGGGTTAAATGTGGATTAAGTCATTACTCAATATACTGATAATAACAATTTTATTTATTTTTAGTAATGTAGGATTTATTTCTATTGATTTAACTATAAAAGAAGTAATAACTCTGTGGACAAACAAGGAGTACACCCCATCTGAATTGTCTTTTTTCATTCAGATCACAGGTTATGTAATGCTGGCTAACAATTTTCTGTTTGTCTTATGTGCCACAATATTCTTTTTCCGAAATAAATTAAAGTACAGTTTGAGAATGATTTTTTCTGTCTTCTTAATTGCCCTAATAAATAATATATCTACGTTTATTTACGTCTTAAATTTACCGAATTTTTTTAAATTTATTAAAAATTATGATATGCATTTGGTATTATTTTCATTTCCTGTCTCAATGGTTATTATTTATATTCTTGCAAGGATAAAAAACAAATGAATAATAGGGATATAATCAGACAATCAAGAATTTTAGACAAACTCGACTCTCATACATTAAATATGTATGACACGACTTGTCGGTGGCTACCTAAGGGTGTTTTTTTATGGGTAGAAACAAAGGGTACAGGCCATACATTTATTTCTGTTCATGCCGAAAGTGGAATAAGTGTATTTACCTATGGTCGTTATGCCGATACTGGGCCATTAGGAATAACTGGTGATGGTGTTTTGATTTGGTTGCAAAATAATGAAGCAATAGAATATATGTCAACTGAGCTTTATAGAATGGAAGC
>NZ_CAWMEB010000087.1:0-6193 GCF_963866145.1 Xenorhabdus sp. NBAII XenSa04 | reverse complement strand
TCTAAGGATGACGTGGTGATGAAGTAAGGATCACAGGAATTAACAGGAAATCGTGGGGATAATACCCCACGATGAGAATTCCAGAGATCTTCTCTGATGACAAAATAGCTGCTTGAGCTTTTGAGCCGCCGTTATCCTCAAAGGCAGCGGTATAGGTCTTTCCTAGCGTTATTTGTCCCGCATTTGCCGTTATGTCACTGTTACTCATGTCAACATCGAGCCTGGAGCTTTCGGGACAATCAACTTTACATATAAGTTTTCCAGGTGCGCCTGTGAAGAGAATGATACCTGCCGTACTGTGAGGGTCGCCAGATGGGTCATCTGGTTTGCTCCAAGTCTCGTAAACCTGTCCAGTATCCTTATCTAATAATGTCACTGTATAATCATAACCAGCTTGCGTCAGAAAGTAATACGATACATGCCAATTATTTTCTACACCTGTAAAATAAAGTGTTTTCGTTGCCATCGTTAATATCTCCTTACTGTTTTCCCATGGTATAGTTTATGCTTCCGACATAATTGTTGGCAGTAACCCTTATAATACAATTTCCTCCTGACTTACCTTTCAGGTTTATTTGGAATTGTCCTATTTCATCTGTAATCATTGGCCGGATTGTCTTGGGGTTTAAAGAAATTTCTAATATGTTACTCATGCTTATAGCCTGGTCTATTTTATAATGAACAATAGAGTTTTTAATTGGTTCCTTTGTATTTTTATCGAAAACCTGGATTGTAATTGTTTCGTATTCTTCACCAATTTTTTCACTGCCAGTTATTATTACTATTGCTTCATTAACCGGAGAAAAATACAGTTCAATCTTATCCTTGATATTTCCTGATACGACTTGTATTGAAGAAAGACCGCAAGTATCAGAAGTCGCACAAAAAACCACCTGTCCATCCTGGTTTGTAACACCAGAAGACGGCGTAATATGCGTATTGTCATGGGTGACGATGTGTATTGATGCGCCGGGTACTATCTTCTTTTTTTCATCTAAAGCTATAATGAGTACAGAATTCGGAGTGTAATTATTGGCTGGCATACCATTTGCCAAAATCTTTGCCTCTAAAGAAGCGATGACCGCAGGCTGTGGATAATCTGACTTTTTAATTGTGACATGGCTAGTTGCAGATGACACCGGATTTCCTGTCCAGTCGGTAACAGTATAGAAAACATCATAGCTACCGAGAGGAATATCAGAAAATGGTATTATTATTTTATAGTTAGGAAGATGAATATTTTCCTCTATGATATAAAATGGTTTTGACGATATATTTACGTCTCCATTCAGATGAACAATAATATAATCGCCAATATGAGCGTGTTCACGTTGGTTTACTACTACCACCAATACGGGTTGACTTAGTTCTGATTCATCAATAATACCATTGCTACTTTGTGGTAAAAAAGGGGCCGTCAGACTGTTTTTTATAGGCATATAATCACCTCTGACAAATTAATTTAATTATTTTGATATTACCGAACGGAGTTTATGTGGCCGCAAACTACATGAAATCTTTATTCCTATGACGATATAAACTGCCGCCGGATTAAAAAAAATCCCAGCTCAGCGGCTGGGATTCCTTTTTAGATTTAAGAGCCTATGTAACCATTATTATCATCAGACCATAAAATAGCTGGAACGAAATGACCCTGTTTCTAAATTTGTGTAATTGCCTGTTTCGATTATGTTTAACTAATCAACTAAAACAGGTGATAAAATGGACGAAAAACAGTGACAAGTTCTGGCGACTGAGCTGGCTAAAAGTCTCAAAACCCCGGAAGATCTCAGTCAGCTCTCCCGTTTCCTCAAAAAATTGACGGTCGAAGCCGCACTTCAAGCGGAATTAGCGACGCATTTAGGGCATGAAAAACATCAGCCAAAATCCGGCTCTAATACCCGTAATGGCTACTCTTCTAAAACTCTCCTGACTGACGAAGGCACATTGGAATTACACATTCCCCGAGATCGGGAAAGTACGTTTGAACCTCAAATTGTGAAGAAAAATCAGACCCGTATCACAGGTATGAATGAGCAAATATTAGCGTTATATGCCCAGGGAATGACGACCCGTGATATCGCGGGCGCGTTTAAAGAGTTGTACGATGCGGATGTTTCACCCGCATTGGTTGCCAAAGTGACCGATGCGGTGAAAGAGCAAGTCACGGAATGGCAAAATCGCCCACTGGATAGCCTGTATCCCATGGTTTATCTCGACTGTTTGGTGGTCAAAGTCCGTCAGGATAACCAGAGTATCAATAAATCAGTCTTTATCGCGTTAGGTATCAATACTGAAGGACATAAAGAGCTGTTGGGTCTAAAGTTCAACTGTGTATCGTGCACATGATCCGCAATAATCTGCGTTATGTGTCCTGGAAAGACGCGAAGGCGGTGGTGAAAGATCTGAAACAAATTTATCAGGCGCCGACAGAAGAAGCCGCCCAACTGGCTTTAGAGGCATTAGCCCAACAGTGGGATGAGCGTTATCCTCAAATCAGTAAGAGCTGGCGGGAAAACTGGCCTAATTTATCAACATTCTTTGCTTATCCGCCTGAAATCAGAAAAGTGATCTATACAACAAACGCAATAGAATCCCTGAACAGCGTGATCCGCCATGCAATCAAACGTCGCAAAATATTCCCGTCAGATAATTCCGTGAAAAAAGTGGCCTGGCTGGCGATTCAGGCCGCCTCTAAAAAATGGACGATGCCGATCCAAGATTGGCGTATTACGATGAGTCGATTTCTGATTGAATTCGGTGACCGCCTAAACGGCCACCTTTAAAAATGAAATGGCGATTACACAAAATACTAAACAAGGTCATTCTATCTCTCCCCACACCAATGTAAATTGTAATTTACTCATGTATTTTATTGAATTACATATTGATATTAATTACAAAAAAATAGATGTCTGTTGACCGTATTGATTATTATTCAATATGTTATGCTGGATAACTCCAAAGTATTATATTGAAATAATACAAAGAGAAAAAATCATAGTAACCGTGATAATAATCACAAAATAAAACAGCAGGAATAGCAATATTGAGTTCTTTAATTTATTAATACATTTCATTGTTGAGTGTTATCGGAACTTAAAATGGGCACTCAAAAAGGTAACCGCACATACCATATATTTATCTAGAACGACATTCAGATATTTAAAATCACCAAAAATGCCAACTTAACTTGTGCCAGGTTGGCATTTCCTAGACCCTCTGTTACTGATGAAATAGATCAACTCGGAACTGAATGAAGTAAGTTTACCCAAATCGATTACTCATTATCTGAATTTTCAATAATTGCTTGTCTAATGATTAATTTTGCCGCCCAGGTCATTAAATTGACAATTTCATCATTTTCTAAGCAAAAACTATCTTTCAGCACAACCATGGCTTCTGTGCCATATAATACTGAAAGTAACATAATAATTTTGTGTATTGTATCATCGTTAAGCTGATTCTTGAGTGGCTCTAAGGCAAGTGTAAGTGATTCCTTACGGTTATTTTTCTTTAGAATAGAAGACTGGCCACCATTCTTTTCATCGGATACTGCTTCTTGCCAGCGCAATTGAGAAATACGCAGAGCATCTCTCATTAATGTTTGTAGGGATAATAGGAACAGCAGATACAAAATTAGATAGAGCTTGTCTGGCTGAAATCTTGTTTACATCACGCAGGCGTTGATTCAACGATTATTGATGTATCGACATTACTACCTGTAGAAAATAAACAGAACGAGGAGATAGATATATCTCCGTTGCAAGTCGCAGAATATCACCCAGAAGGTTTTGATTTCGTTTTTTGTGGTGAGAGGGGCAAAACGATCACTGCAATGTCTATTGCACTTACGAATTTTCTACGTAATTCAATTGATGATATAGCAGGCATAATTGGTATTGGTGGTTCGGGTGGTACAGCACTGATCACTCCGGCTATGCAGGATCTCCCCATCGGATTACCCAAAATAATGGTATCAACGATGGCATCAGGAAACGTTTCAGGTTACGTGGGTGCCAGTGATATTGCTATGCTCTATACCGTCACCGATCTCTGTGGATTGAACCGCGTTTCCCGCTCAATATTAACGAATGCTGCATATATGATGGCAGGTTCTGTCAGTTATACAGTGCCACCAGTCAGAACAAATAAACCGGCTTTAGGGTTGACCATGTTTGGTGTTACAACGCCTTGCGTGAACCAGCTCATCGATAAATTAGATACCCAATATGACTGTTTGACTTTCCATGCAACCGGTAACGGTGGAGCAAGCATGGAAAAATTAGCGAATAATGGAGAACTATCAGGTTTTCTTGACATTACATTAACAGAAATTGCTGATCTGTTATTTGGAGGCGTGTTGAGCTGCCCTGATACTCGTCTGGATGTCATTGCTGAAAAGAACATCCCTTGGGTAGGTAGTGCGGGTGCTTTAGATATGGTTAATTTTGGTTCAAAAGAGACGATCCCTGAATGCTATAGAGATAGATTATTTGTCGAACACAATGCTCAGGTCACGTTGATGAGAACCACACCAGAAGAAAACTATCAGCTTGGTGTCTGGATAGGAAATAAGCTGAACAAGTGTCACGGTTCCATCCGTTTCATTATTCCTGAAGGTGGGTTTTCTGCACTGGACTGTCCAGGAAAACCTTTCTACTTACCCACGGCAACGCAGGCTTTTTGTGATGGACTGGAAAAAACGATGGTTCAGACAGAACAAAGGAAAATTATAAAAACACCTTTCCATATTAATTCACCTCAGTTTTGTTCTCTTGCTAAACAACAGCTTGAAGAAATTATGTAACACCAGGGAATTTTTTATGAAGCAATATAATCAGATAATTAGAATAATTAAACAAAAAGTTGAGCGTAACGAACCCATTATTGGCGCAGGCGCAGGCACTGGACTCTCAGCCCGTTGTGAAGAAATGGGCGGGGTAGACCTCATTATTGTATATAACTCAGGTCGTTACAGAATGGCTGGCAGAGGGTCATTAGCCGGATTAATGCCATATGGTAATGCAAACCAAATCGTCAGAGAAATGGGAAATGAAGTACTGCCTATAGTTAAAAAAACCCCAGTATTGGCCGGAGTTTGTGGTACTGATCCGTTCTGTAATATTTCCCTTTTTCTGGATGAACTGAAAGCTCAGGGATTTGCTGGAGTGCAAAATTTTCCAACAGTTGGGCTTATTGATGGAAAGTTCAGACAAAATCTGGAAGAAACCGGTATGGGTTATGAACTGGAAGTCGAATTAATCCGCCTGGCACATAAAAAGGGAATGCTGACCACGCCTTATGTTTTTAACACAGAAGAGGCGGTGGCGATGGCAGAAGCTGGAGCCGATATTATCGTTGTGCATATGGGATTAACTACTGGTGGTGATGTTGGTGCTCATACATCACATGATTTGGATTCTTGTGTATCGCTGATTAATGAATGCATCCTGGCGGCTAAGACGGTCCGTGATGATATCATTGTTCTGTGCCACGGTGGGCCGATTGCAGAACCTGAAGATGTCGCTTATGTTCTGTCTTCTTGCCCGGATTGTCACGGTTTTTTCGGTGCCAGCTCTATAGAACGGTTACCAACAGAAACAGCCATCAAAAACACGGTTCAAACTTTAAAAGAGTTAAGCAAGAATAACAAAATTTAGCGTCAATACAATAATCAGACGGCGGCTGTGCCGCTCTGGTGGGCGGTGGTGCAGGATTTTACCCACGATTGCTATGCCTTAGCACTGTATCAGTGGAAACAACGCGATCAGGAGCACACCACCGATCCGATTATTTTGAATGATATCAGCTGGCTGGGCAGCCGCACGTTTTTAGCCGGGGATTACCAGACGCTGCAATTCCGCACACCCCGCGCGGACTTTCCGTGGCAGGAGAGCCGGGACAATGGGCGGCCTTATACCGGGCCAAACAGTTACCTGACCTGTAAAGCCTGGTGGTCAGCCGCTAAAACCGGCCTGAAAGACCGGGTACTGGCGCAGGCCGATCCGGGGTTATGGTTGCGTCTGTCAGCGACACTGAAAATATTGGGGAAAAACACACGGGCTTATCAGGAAGCGGTCATTCGTCGTCTGGTCAGCCCGGTGAACCTGACGGTTTCTCAGGAGGGCTATGTCTACGCAGGCTATGGCGGCAATGCCGATCCCAGCTTGTTGGATGGCGCTAACCGCAT
>NZ_CAWMEB010000086.1:0-2632 GCF_963866145.1 Xenorhabdus sp. NBAII XenSa04 | reverse complement strand
GATTTTGCGCAAAATCGCTTCCGGTGATACTAGTAACTTAGGAGATACTTCCACTTTGGCTGATCCTGGCGTTGTTGAAAAATTACTAGAAGAAAAGCAGTCCATGGCTATGCCTTAGCATATGCAGTAAAAACATCCATGCCGCCGTAGGGCGGCTTGGTAACATACCATCAAAAGTGCAGAACTACCAGGGACGTGATAAGTAGTCATGAATTCCTGCGAATGCGGCTGCTCCGTATTTAATAGTCCTTAATGTGGCTTAAGGTGATCCTTTAACATTTAAAAGGAGAAACTCTGATGAATGCCGATATTTATCAAGAGGTTGAGAATAACCCTCGCTTCAAGGAATTAGTTGAGAAGCGCGGACGTTTTGCCGGGCTGTTGTCCATCATTATGTTAATGCTTTATGTTGGTTTTATTTTTCTCATTGCCTTTGCCCCCGAATGGCTTGGCACACCTCTCTATGAAGGCTCCAGCGTAACACGTGGTATTCCTGTTGGTATCGGTATTATTTTTATTTCTTTCATATTAACAGGGATTTATGTTGTCAGAGCGAATGGTGAATTCGATCGTTTGACATCGACTATTCTCAAAGAGGTGGGAAAATGAAAAAGCTTCTCTTCTCAACAATCCTGCTATTTTTTTCCTTCTACCCTATTTTAGCCCAGGCAGACGCCCTTTCAGGTAAAGTAGAAAAGCAACCTTTGAATATTCAGGCCATTATCATGTTTCTGTTATTCGTTGGGTTCACGCTTTACATTACTTATTGGGCATCAAAACGAACAATTTCTCGTTCAGATTACTATACTGCCGGAGGGCGGATCACGGGTTTTCAAAATGGTATGGCCATTGCTGGGGACTATATGTCAGCAGCCTCTTTTTTAGGGATTTCTGCATTGGTTTATACCTCCGGTTATGATGGCCTGATTTATTCCATCGGTTTCCTTGTTGGCTGGCCAATTATTTTGTTCCTGATCGCTGAACGGTTGAGAAATCTGGGACGTTACACATTTGCTGATGTTGCTTCTTATCGATTAAAGCAGCGCCCTATCCGTACTTTGTCTGCAATGGGATCTCTGGTTGTTGTTGCGTTATATCTGATTGCACAAATGGTTGGAGCTGGAAAACTCATCGAACTATTATTCGGACTGAATTACCACATCGCTGTTGTTTTAGTTGGTATTCTAATGGTTCTGTATGTACTGTTTGGTGGCATGCTGGCAACAACGTGGGTTCAGATTATCAAAGCAATTTTATTGCTGGCTGGAGCAACATTTATGGCTTTGATGGTTATGAAAGCCGTGAATTTCAATTTTAATACCCTATTTAAAGAAGCTATTGCCGTACATTCACACGGGCAGGATATTATGAGCCCAGGTGGATTAGTTTCTGACCCAGTATCTGCACTCTCTTTAGGGCTAGCGTTAATGTTTGGTACTGCTGGCTTACCGCATATCATCATGCGATTTTTTACCGTTAATGATGCTAAAGAAGCCCGCAAAAGTGTTTTCTATGCCACCGGCTTTATCGGTTATTTCTACATCCTAACCTTTATCATTGGATTTGGTGCAATACTGTTAGTCAGCCCCAATGCTGCATTTAAAGATCCAACCGGAACATTAATTGGTGGGACTAATATGGCCGCAGTCCATCTTGCAAGTGCGGTTGGCGGTGATTTTTTCCTCGGTTTTATTTCTGCTGTCGCTTTTGCCACGATTTTAGCTGTTGTAGCAGGGCTAACATTAGCTGGTGCCTCAGCCGTTTCTCATGATCTCTATGCTAATGTAATTAAACGGGGACAAGCCAATGAACAGGATGAGTTAAAAATTTCCAAAATTACTGTAGTCTTCCTGGGAATTATCGCTATTGGATTAGGTATTTTATTCGAAAAACAAAATATTGCTTTTATGGTCGGTCTGGCTTTCTCCATTGCAGCAAGTTGTAATTTCCCAATTATTTTATTGTCGATGTACTGGAGCAGGCTGACAACACGTGGAGCTTTGATTGGTGGATGGTTGGGATTAATGATAGCCGCCGTATTAATGATCCTTGGCCCAACAATCTGGGTTAGTATTCTTGGTCATGAAAAACCCATTTATCCTTATGAGTATCCAGCTCTATTCTCCATGATTGTAGCATTTGCCGGTGCATGGCTTTTCTCCATCACAGATACATCAGAACAAGGTCAATTGGAAAGAGAAATGTTCCGTAAGCAATTTCTACGTTCACAGACAGGCCTTGGTATTGAGCAAGGAAACGCACATTAGCATTAAATACTGAACTTATCCTGCCCTTTTGGGCAGGTTCTATTTTGTTAACCAAACGGAGAGCTGATGTTTAATGTAATCTGATGACAAACTTGGACAACAAAGAACTTAATTCACTGTCGAAGAGCAAATTCTGAATTTAATAACTGATATTAGCAAAGCAGCCAAAGCAATTAATGTCAATAAATCAGCGATGAACAGATTAATTCATCAATTAAGGCAGAACCGACAAGGAAAATAGGCCACGACGGTACTCATGGGGAATAAGGAAAGGTATATGACCCAACTTCACTGAGAAAACGCAAAAAAGCCATCCGGTTCAGGATGGCTTCTCTGTCAAATCAATGTCTGGCAGTGCCCTACTC
>NZ_CAWMEB010000085.1:13652-14829 GCF_963866145.1 Xenorhabdus sp. NBAII XenSa04 | reverse complement strand
CTTCAAGTTAGATTGGTATAGAGATGGATTATTTAGCATTGTAAACCCTGATGACTATGAAGATATCGTTGATATGTGGTTAGAAGATACCCCATTTGAATCTATGGATTCTTACCATGTTATTGCCAGAAGTGGTTTTGGTAAACTTTATCTTTGCGGTGAACAAACTGGAATTAATTTAACAATATCTTGTATTTTTAACTCTATCAATTACTCTAAAAAAAGAGCATGCAAGAAAGAAAAGAAAAAACTGGACCAAGAAATAGCCTCTTTCTTTGGAATAAAATCACCTGATGATTTTGATTTAAAAGGCGGCGAAAAAACAGGTATTTTTTCCAAAGCTGTAGAAAAACATGGCTCCTTAGGTGAGCACGAAATATTTGGTTTTGAACCTGCCATTATTTTAGGTGGCGAAATAAAACTTGAAAATGTCAGTAAATTAGATATGCATATTCATCTCGAAATTCTTCGCCAATTAGCCGATCCAGACATTTAGGAAATTTGATTTCCTATATGCTTTTTCATACTTCCTATTTCCCTGATATTTATCTGTTAATTAAAGTGGCTGTATAAATAGCCACTTATCTTATTATTTATATTAGAGAAAAGAGGAAATCTGATGTCACTTGCAGATTTTTTATATCAACTGGCTGGCGAGATATTTTGTCAGTGATCACTGCTAGCATTCATGCAGAATCAGTCCGTAATCCCCGTGCAACATCCATTTTTCTGGCAACTAACACTGCTGCTTCCAATTCACTGCACTGATGCTCCCGCATTAACGCCCATCGCTCGGTTTTTTCTTCTTTTTCTGTCATCCCCAGTGCCAGATACAGGCTTGGTGGCACGACCAGGAATAACGCTTCAATTTTTTCGCCAGCACCACGCCTTCGGTATAACAACGGGGGAGTTTACTGGCAGAGAGCAACACGGCTTTTTGTTCTTCATTCAGTTTTTTGAACCGGGCGATTTGTTCCACCTCATCCGGGGGCATGGTAAGACACAGCCACCATTCCGCCATATTCAACATCTTTTCAGCGGCATCCGGGTAATCGGCAAGGTTTTGCGTGGCCAGCCACAGCCAGGCCCCAAGGTTCGCAGAGGTCTTTTCTTTCACTCGGAGATACTTGACGTAGAAGTCATACAGTTTCTCCGCCTGCTCATGGGGTTCACTGGA
>NZ_CAWMEB010000085.1:0-13609 GCF_963866145.1 Xenorhabdus sp. NBAII XenSa04 | reverse complement strand
AAACTGTATGACTTCTACGTCAAGTATCTCCGAGTGAAAGAAAAGACCTCTGCGAACCTTGGCCATGTGCTACATAAGCTGTACAGCACCGGTTCTATCCAGGAAGCAGAGTTCGTGCTTGAAGCAATAGAAACTCAGGCTGGCGTAACAGATTGAGCTATCAACTAACCCCAAACTGGGTGCATCCGCCCGGTTCGGGACGTGATGTGCCCCCAACTATTTGGAGTGCATCATGGAAAAACATAACCTCAAATCCGGATTCAGTATCTATTTCGCTGACGTCCATTTCGAGAAACAAGTCTACGCATTCGGCTCAGGACTTGGCTTCACCTCTGTGATTTACGCCTACTCGCTGGGCCGAGATCCGGAAGAAGCTGAAAAGCTGGTGATTGAGAAGTACGACTCTGACGAGACGAAGGTGAAGAAAGTGCATGTCAATCTGGCTCGCAGCCAGGACATCAACCGCTACACCTTCCCTGAACAAATGGCTGGCTTTGCCAATGCCATTCAGTCTCACAGCGTCGCTGTGAACTGAGAACCAATTTAAACCCATCGGGGCCATTACTTCCCGATTGGGACGGTAGTGGCCTCTCAACCGAAAGGAGAGAGCTCATGGCTACTATCGTAAACACCAAGTTAGGAGAACATCGAGGCAAGAAGCGCGTCTGGCTGGAAGGTCAAAAGCTACTGCGTGAAGGTTACTATCCGGGCATGAAGTATGATCTGGAGTTGAAAGACTCCCAGGTTGTGCTCCGCGTCAAAGAGGAGGGTAAGTTCACTGTCAGTAAGCGTGAGCGCAATGGCCGCGTGTTTCCAATCATTGACCTGACCGCACAGGAGCTCGCTACCGTATTTGACGGTGTAGAGATGCTCCGCGTGTTCATTCGTAACGGCGCTATCGTGATTTCCGCTCACCATCAACAAGAGCGAGTGATCGAGCGCGTCAACCGGCTTATCAGCAAGCTGGAGAATGGCGAATCGCTGTCAGTATGCAGCCTCTTTCATGGGGGTGGTGTGCTCGATAAAGCGGTTCACGCCGGTTTTCACAAGGCGGGAATTGCCAGTGCCATATCTGTGGTCGTAGAGATGGAAGGGAAGTATCTTGATTCATCTTTGGCAAATAACCCGGAGCTCTGGAACGAAGATTCAATCGTTATCGAATCACCAATCCAGGCCGTGAACCTCAGCAAGCGACCACCGCAGGTGGATGTTTTGATGGGGGGCATACCGTGTACCGGCGCATCAAAGTCAGGTCGTAGTAAGAACAAGCTGGAGTTTGCCGAATCGCATGAGGCGGCAGGTGCCATTTTCTTCAACTTCCTGCAATTCATAGAAGCGCTAAACCCAGCCGTTGTGCTGATTGAGAACGTGCCTGAGTACCAGAACACAGCTTCGATGGAAGTGATCCGTTCGGTGCTCTCTTCGTTGGGGTATTCCCTGCAAGAACGCATTCTCGACGGCAATGAGTTTGGGGTCATTGAACGCCGCAAGCGTCTTTGTGTTGTTGCGCTTTCCTACGGGATCGACGGTTTTGACCTTGAGAAGGTTCAGCCTATTCGTACCAAGGAAAGTTGTATCCAGGACATCCTGGAGCCGGTGCCGCTCGATTCTGAACGTTGGAAGTCATTTGACTATCTGGCTGAGAAGGAATTGAGAGACAAGGCCGCTGGTAAAGGGTTCTCTCGTCAACTCCTGACTGGGGACGATGAGTTTTGCGGCACCATAGGGAAGGACTATGCAAAATGCAGAAGTACCGAACCTTTCATTGTTCATCCGGAACAGCCGGAGTTGTCTCGCATCTTTACACCGACAGAACATTGTCGAGTGAAAGGGATACCAGAGGAACTCATCCAAGGCTTGTCGGACACTGTTGCCCACCAGATTCTCGGGCAATCTGTTGTCTTTCCCGCGTTCGAGGCTTTAGCCCTCGCATTAGGGAACAGTCTATGGAGTTGGGTTGGAATGATGCCAATCATGGTCGAAGTCGTGGATGAATCACAGCCGCTTATCGGTGGTGAAGGCTTCCATTGGGCGACGGCTCTGGTTGATGCAAAGGGCGCAATCAAGCTGTCACCGGCAGCAAAGAAACAGGGGATGCCCTTCAACATTATGGACGGTCAACTGGCTGTCTATTCACCTAACGGAACCAAAACGAGCTGCGGCCATGAGCCTTGCGAGTATCTCCCGGTAATGATGTCCGGAGACGCAATCATGGTCACTTCATTGGTTCATTAGTAACTCACCGGGGCAATGCCGAAAGGCTTTTGCTCCGGCCTATCCGAAAGGAGAATAGTCATGAAAACTGTTGTGCCTTTACCTCCCGAGGATTCAGGCCTTCAACACTGCATTGCCAGGTTCCATAACCGCAACATGGATTCCAAGCGAAAAGACAAAACCCGTTTTTTCAGGAGGGAGCCGGTTATGATCGTAAACCCAGAGACCAAAGCAAAGGTTCTCCGGTATGCGATGGGCAATCCTGGGAATTTATCCATCACCAAGCTGGTGGTCGCGCTGGACTACGATGCGGTAGATGCTCTGGGAGTTCGTTTTAAAGACACTGTAAGCCTTGAGGTTCGCAGAGCCAGACGCTGGGAAGTCTGGTAGTGGTTCTGGAATCATCCGGATCAAAGTGTCCAACTGTCAATCAAACTGGGCGTGGTTGGCGCTGTGTTGGGAGTCATGGGCTTCCTGACCGGGGTCGCTCCGTACCTCTTGGGATAAACCAATAAGCCGTTAACGGGCAATGTAAGTCCGGTGACGGCTTGCATTGCTCTCTCGTAAGTAGAGAGTGATATGAATACATTAAAACAACTTGTCAACACGATGGTACTTGAGGAAGGTCTGAAAAAGGCGAAGCCTTTGGCAGCGCAAATGGGACTTGAATCAGTACCAGATGAGATGCTCGAAATGATCTGCCCGAACTTGAACTACTCTGGGCAATTCACGCCAGCTCTGTACGCAAGATTTCAAAGCGTAAAGCGGTTGCTGAAAGAGTTGTCGGAACAAACCTCACCCAAGCACGGGCATATTGTGAAGTTTACCAATCAATATGCGAGCTACGATGAGTCTGCTTTGTTGCTTCAAGAAGGCGACATCAGAAATCAGAACCTGGTTGCTTGTGTGGGTGGAAAAACGCTGAACCTCGGAGAGCTGGAGCTTCGAGATTATGGGCTTAATATGCACATTGGTTGCGGTGGCCCATTTGAGCCGATCTCAGAATTGCAAATTCAGTCTCTGTCTGAGTTTGACTTTTATGAGACGACCTACAGATTTTGGGGCCAGAATCCATGTGGAAACGGGTTGATAGAGATCACCGTTCCGATGAAACGTTGGTTCTTGACTGTGTAGGTTCAAACTGAGTGCGCCGAGAAATCGGCGTACTGGCCCCTAAACAGGGGTAATCAGCGTAGGGGGAACCCCCGCGCTTTCCCAAGCCTCTTTGTCTGCCAGGAGGTTTCGGAAAGTGCCTTAGGCGCTCAAGTGCGGTAGCTGGCGGCCAAAAATAAACAGCAAATTATCAACCCTAACGGGAGCGCCTCCTGTTAGGGGGTCTCCGTCATCAACTGAATGGAGATATAGCATGTCTAAAAACGTCAACGATGTTTTTTCAAACCGAACTTCTTTGGAATGTACTGTGAATGCAGCGCTGGATCGTCGTGTCGGATTCCCTCATTACCGAGAAGGTGCAAACGGTGTGGTTTGTGATATCGAAGCAGAGTACCCATTGCTCAACACCCATTCGAGTATTGCGTGGACTCTGATCGATGAGCTCAACAGCTACACCATCCAAAAAAACCAGTCGCTCATTGATCACATTGATAATGCGGTCGCTGAGCTGTTGAAACACACGGCTCGTCTACAGCTTGATATTCAAAAGCTACAAGACGGCGACATTGATCTGGTGAAACAGGCCAAGCAGCAATACGAAGACAACCAGATGTCGAGTACCAGCTAGTGAAGATTCGATAACCAGATTCTATTTTCAACCCTACCGGGGTGCTTTATCCCGGTAAGGATGGGCACCCTGCTAATCTAGGAGGCCCTATGCAACAA
This sequence comes from Xenorhabdus sp. NBAII XenSa04, assembly GCF_963866145.1. Classification (NCBI taxonomy): domain Bacteria; kingdom Pseudomonadati; phylum Pseudomonadota; class Gammaproteobacteria; order Enterobacterales; family Morganellaceae; genus Xenorhabdus; species Xenorhabdus sp. NBAII XenSa04. The sequence continues at coordinate 9,556 of NZ_CAWMEB010000085.1, read as the reverse complement.
GCATTAAACTTTAACCTTTCAGAACAACCATCCTCACTGCTACTGCGCGGGGACAAGTGGGATTCTGTTTGGTCAGAACTAACTGACAACGAAGACTTGATCACGTCATCAGTTGAAGCCATTCACACGGCCTTGATTGATGGGTGGACTATGATGGTCGGTTATTCCAGTGGTAAGGATTCTGAAACGGTTTTGCATCTGTTTTTGATGGCCCTGATCAGGGCCGTTAGAAGTGGGGCGGCCATCAGCCAACACCATTTCATCTTGCACACTGACACACTGATCGAAAGCCCGAAAGTAAGGTGGCTGGCGGATCAGAAACTGGCTGAGCTGGAGCGTTTCATTGCGAAGGAAAATCTTCCTCTGACTATCGTTCTGGCAAAGCCGGGGATCACGCAGAGTTGGACGGGCCGAATCCTTACAGGTCGAGGGATTCCCACGTTCTCCAACTCTAGCGCCAGGCAATGCTCACAAGAATTGAAGGTCTCGTCCGCTAAGAGAGCAAAGGCAGCTTATATGCGAGAACTTCCCAAAGAGGTTAGGCAGAAAGTGTGTCTGTTGCTGGGCAGTCGTGATGCCGAAAGCAGCATTCGTGCAGCCAACATCGCTAAGCAGCGTGGTAGCTCTGATCGCGTCATTAAGACGAAAGACGGGGGTGAGCTGTATGTAGTGAAAAACTGGTTGGCGAGTGATGTCTGGGAGTTCTTGCTATCGGTTGGTATGGGCTCGGCGCATCCTCTGCCAAGTTACTTGGAAAGCAATGTCGCTACAGCAGAGCTCTATAAGGCGGCTACAGGGGAGTGTGTCTGGTCTGCAACAGAGAAGAAAGCCAGTGATGCCTGCGGCGCTCGCTTCGGTTGCTGGGCCTGCCAAGCTGTAGGGTTGGACAAGTCAATGGAGACATTGCTTGCCACGGCCCCTGAAAGGCATGGTTACATGGCTGGGCTTAACCGTATCCAGCGCTACCTGGCTAAACGCCGATACGCCTGGGAAGATCGTCATCCTGTGGGTCGAACGATTTACGAGGGCGGTTACATTAGAATACAGCCGGACATGTACAGTCCTGCTTTCCTTGAGCGGTTGCTACATGTCTGTTGCAGTATGGACTACATGGAGCAAAAGAGAGCCGATGAACTGGCTTTTTCGCTTGCTACTGGGCAAGCAGAGGATAACGACTGGAACCGTCGAATGGCCGAGCCACAATTCCGGATCGTATCGGAAGAGGCTTTGGTCCATATCGACTTCATGTGGGCCTTCCATCATTTCAACGATAAGCCATTTCATGCCCTAGAGATTTATCACAGTGTCTGGTCGATGGGTGATCTCGATTTGCTGGAAGATGAGCCGCAGTGTGAAACCGTTCCGCAGTCACCAATCCCGAAACCATTGTGGTTGAAGGTTGGCCGCTGGGGCGATGGTTCACTTTCTGATGGCTTGGCCGATCCGTTAGCGGAAATGGTTTACTTTGACGGCGGGGATGACCCGTTGGCAGCGAAAGTGATCAATACCGCAGACGGAAAGAGAAGGGTGGTATGTTTCGCAGAAGATGATGAGGTGAAAGTCGATCCCGACTCCGCTGCGTTCATCATTTGGAACGAATACCCGCGACTAAGGGAGTCTGTGTTAAAGGGACATTACACCCCCGGCAGTGCAGCTCAGTTCTACCTTCGGGTCGGAGCCATCCAGCTTGCGAAAGGAAAAGCCGCTTTGTATCACCGCATGATGCAAAGAGGACAAACCTACCACCAGATGGGCCTTACAGGGCTCCAGACGATGGAAGGAATCCAACAGCGTAAGAATGTCAAAGTGCTTAGCGATGCCAAGTACAAAGATCTGGTGAAGCGAAAAATCAAAGGAAGACTGGCAACTGTACGCTGGTGGGTCAACTTGCACCTAACGTTCAAGTACCACCTGCATCATAGGACTCCGACAGGGTTGTTTATCGAGAAGCAGCTCAACCAGGAAGCAATGGAGGAGCGGAAACGGCACCAGGAACGATGGTTTAACTACGTGACTGACGCAATGCTCTGTTACTCCAGCGCATTCTGCATGAGTGTCATGGAAGGGCGAGAGGGAAGCGGAAACGCTAACATCCGTCGTTACATGGACGCGACCAGAAGAAAGGCCTATACGGCCCTTTGCGAGCTCCTGGACAATACTGATGCACCTTGGGTGTCAGATGTGTTGCGGGATGCTTTGGGGCAGTATGAGTCGATACAGGCAGCCCTGACCGAAGGTTCAGCGCTGGCTATCTACCTGGACTGGATCAACCTACTGTCAAAACGCCATCCAGCCTCTTTGGAGCGACATGTCAGAACGATGATAAAGGCGGTTCAACGCCAACTTCGCCGTGATGGCACAGAGTCACAAAGAGGACAGCAAGGCTTGTCCTTGGCCGCATAAAGAGGCCCTCTCCTTTGGAGGGCTTTTTCTTTTGCACCCCAAAAGGGCAATTACAGCGTTTTACCCTTTTAGGTGATTGTCATACTCTTTGCTCATTGTCAGCGCTTGCTGGCTATAACGGTAGCTGGCCCAAAACAGCAATAACCTTACCCCTCGGGAGGCAACCCCTCCTGGGTTCTCTCCCATAACCAAAGGAGAGAAGCATGAGCCTAGAAAAGTTAAGTCGGCTGGTGGACTAACAAAGAAAGACCCAGGATGAAATCATTCTGGCCGTCAAAGAGGTGTTGGCTACTAACTCAGTCGGTTTAGCCCGTGAGCTTGTTGGAGGTGTCCCGCAAGATCATCCATTCCATCCGTTTTTACTCGCTATAGCTAAGCAGCTTGACCCGAGATAAGTAAGTAACCCAACCGGGTACACCAAGTCCCGGTCGGCTTTGGTGTACCTCCAACCAATTTTGGAGGCACTATGTCTAATTCAAATTTCGGCTTTTTAGCTCTGGCCTTGCGCCAACGCCTGATCAAACGCTGGTCACTGATGCACTCTGTTCAACCAGAGTCTGTGTTGGAACACAGCGCTGTTGTTACCTTACTTTCCTACCTGGCTGGCAATATCGCCATTCAGCAAAGGAAGTCGGTGGATCTGGCAACCATGCTTGCTCATGCTTCTTTGCATGATGCAGCCGAGGTTCTCTGTTCGGATGTCGTAACGCCGGTCAAGAAAGCAAATGCTGTTTTGCAGCGTGAGTTTGAACAACTGGAAAAGGCAGCAGAGGACAAACTCATCCAGACTCTTCCCACAGAACTCCAGGATGCAGTCGCCATAGCCTTCGCTCCCGGTGGCTATGAACAATCACTGGTTAAGGCCTGCGATACCTACTCCGCTTACATCAAGTGCAAACTTGAGGTGGCCGCAGGTAATGGCCTTGAGTTCCAGGATGCTCTCAGCAAAATGGAAATTGTTGTTGCTCAGGTGAAATCTGACTTCCCGGAAATCGACGCTCTGGACAAATGGTTTGGTGACGGACTCGGCCATTCAATAGATAAACTACTGGCAGGGGGTAACGATGACTAAGGGTTTTTGGCAGATTATCGACAAAGACGGTGTTGTTGTCCGTCAAAGAGAGGGTGATTCGGATAGCGAGTCATATATGAGGTCGAGTGTTTGGCGCGTCCCTTCAAATATGCGCTTACATTTCACTATAGAATCCGAATTTATTGAGCCTTGGAAGTTTTTTGGAGCTCATAAAAAAGGAACTCTTGTAACGATTTACAACCAATTAGTCGATACTAATGAGCATATTGATATTGTCGATAAAGTACGTTCGTTAGATGAAATCCAGCCTCATTTGGGGGTTGAGATTAAGTCTCTTGAAGTATTAATAGACGATATAAATAAATACACTTTTGACCATAAAGATTTCCAAGTTTGGAATGCTTATATTGGTAAAGAGTGGGTCGGCACGTCAGAATATTAAACCCACTAAGGGCTCTGCCCCTGATGGGAGGAGTCTCCCTTTAAGGAAAAAGATATGTCCAAGACGATCAGATGCCCAGTTTGCTTTTACCATGAAGCAATTCTGGAAAATGAAAGCGCGGCACCGAATACGCCAGAGTATCTGGCTGCTGTTTATTGCTCCGCCTGCGAATCTGGCATTAATGATTTAGACGAGCCTCTTGACGACGCTATGTAAATATTAACCCCACGGGGGACATCAGTCCCTGAGGGGTGGTGTCTCCCTCTGAAACTAAGGAGATTCCCATGATGAAACAGCATTTTCAAAACGAACTGGTTAAATGCGGATACCCGGATGATCTGACTATTGAATACAGTATCGGGTACTGCCAGGGTGATGGAATGGCCTTCTATGGATACTTGGGCGTTGATGACATCAAAGCACTCATGAAGCGCTTGTTCAGCACAGAGCCCGGCCAAACAGATGCTGTCAGTCGCGTGAAGAACCTGATGGCGCAGAAAGACATTGAGAATATGCTCTCTATCCTCCGTGAGTATGGCTCTTGTGACCTGTCCATTACCCGGAACAGTTATGGGTATCACTACAGCCACTGGAACTGCATGAACATCGACGACAACGTGGACTTCACGGGGATCTTCCCTGATGATGACACCATGCTGGGCACCGGCATTGAAGGGATTAACCAAGATATGGTCGAGCGTTGGCAAGACATCTGGGATCGCTTCGTGTTAGAGCTGGCGGATGATGTGAAAAGTCTTTCCAAGAAGCTCGAATCGGACGGATATTCGTTGATCGAGGCCTCGCCATGCGAAGAAGAGGTGGTTTGGGAACGGACCACTGAAAACTACCTGGTGCGTGTTACTGAACTCCCTGAACGGGATTTCGATATGGGCCACTGGGATGACGAAGTAAGAAACCAAACAATTTGTTCAATCCTGGAAGGGAAAGGGCGAGTGCTTGGACTACGTGTTGAGGTACTCTCTCGTGAAAACGAGATTGTCCTAGGTGAAGAGAGTCTGCACGGTTTGACCGTTGCCAGTGATGACAAGAGCTACGCTGGCTACAGACGAGAACTTCTCCGGGGAGCTATCCAGCAAACCAGGGACTTTTTCTCTCGCCACCTCAAAGCGGCATAACAAGGCAGGGGGAAACCCCTGCTTTACTTCCCAAGTCTTCTTACTCATGGTTAAGCCATCAGTAAGCAGATTTTGTCCTCCCTGAGGGCGAAAACGTGCGATAGCTGGTCGCCAAAAACAAACAGCAAATTAACGTTAATTTACTAATCCCTGCGGGAGCTTATCTCCTGCTGGAGATACCTCCCGTTATTTCTGGAGGTATCCATGAACAAATTCCAAGACTTTAAGTTGGTTTACCGTCAAGGTGGTCGTCGCTTGGAGTGTGTCTTTACAGACACTCTTTACGCGAATGTGAAGCGTGTCGCTGACTCGTTTCCTCCGACCGTTCTTTGGCGCATCCTGCCAGCGTAAAACTCGGAACCTTAAAGCTCGGCTTTGGCCGTGACCTTTCAATAACCCATGCGGGTACACTTCCCCGCACAGGGTAGGTGTACCCATCAACTTTGGAGTACACCTTATGAACCAAGTAGCTAAATTGGACCTCGCCCAAATCCGTCAACAAGCCATTACTGATGGTCTGTTGGTGGACTGTTCTTCCATTGGCAAACAAGCTGGATTCTTGGCGAATGCCGCAGTGACTCCAGCTATTGTAGATGGAATTTTTGGTGCAGATGGTAAGCACTCGGTAGATGATTTCCTGTTTGTGTTTTTGCAGCTTTGTGTTGCACAAACCCAGATAGCGTTTACCGACAACAAAGAATTAGAAAAAATTCGTCTTTACTACCCCATGCCCACTGTAAATGGTTTTATTAAACCGACTGAGGTAGTAATTATGTCCGATCCTGAAACAGCAGATGTCACAGTTATGATGGCCTCAGAAGAGGGCACACATTTGTATCTGTGATGTTCACAAAATTCGCCTCCATTCCGGGAGCGACCTTTTTAAACTCCTTGCCGGGGAGTCCTCTCCGGCTGGGGAGCCTCCTTGGCACATACTCCCGGTATTGGGGTTTCCTTAAAACCCTGGCGATGGGGGTTTAAGGAAGCCTCGATGCTGGGGTTCACGCTAAGGAGAAAACCTATGTCTTACTACAAAGCTGACACCGTTCGTGAAGCTGCTAACGGAAACTGGCTATTCATCCTGGCGGCCCTAGTGCCCCATCTTGAACCAGCTCTCCGTAAACCAGGTCGTCATGTTTCTTGCCCTATCCACGGCGGGAAGGATGGCTTCCGACTGTTCAAGGATGCCCACCTGACTGGTGGCGGCGTATGCAATACATGCGGTGCCAATCATGATGGTTTTGAGTTGCTAATGTGGCTCAATAACTGGGACTTTAAACAGTGCCTGAGCGAAGTTGGTGATTACCTGGGAGTTGAGAAAGAGCAACCCCAGTATCAACAACCTGCTGCACCGACACGAGTTCCTGCCCAGGCCAAAGCGCCTGCTCAGCAAGAGCCTATAGAGCCTATAAAGGTGAACAACAAGGTCCTCGATTCCAAGAATCGCAAAAAATCCATTGCCGGTACTCTGATTGCCCACGGTAAAGCTCCCTACGAACATAACGAAGACAATGAGCTCAGCTACTTTGCCTTCATCCGTGACAAGAGCGGCTTGGAACGCACCATTTGGGGCGTGGATCTTGAAAGAGCCATTGGTGAAAGCGAAGCCAAGTATGGGGATGAGATCGTCATGACAAACCTCGGGCGCGAGCCTGTAACTGTCGTCGTTGAAGTTAAAGACGAACAGGGGAATGTTGTGAGAGAACAACCTATGCAAACGCATCGCAACACTTGGCTGGTGGAACGTCGTGGCGCTACGGTAACGCAGTTTCGCGCTCGCTCGAACGGTGGTGTTGAGTCGGCCCCTGTGGTCAACCGCATGGTAGAAACTCAGGAACCGCAAGCACAAGCTGCGGCTACACAACCGGAAGAGCAAAGCAGCGAAATCAAGCCGAAGGTTGTTCCGATGTTTCGTGAACAGCCCAAGCCTTGGCTGCTTGAGCTCCAAGAAGAAATGGAGAAGAGAATGGAGCGCGAACGCGCTTACAGTGCTCGTCTCCGTGAGAAAATCGAGAAGGTATGGAACGAGTGTTTGCCGTTCTCGAGTCATGTGACTGAACCAATGCGCCTGTACTTCAAAAACCGTGAGCTTCTGTTCAAGGTTGATGAAGTAGAAAAAACAGACTGTCTGCGGTTCAATCCGGCTATGGCCTACTACGACAAAGATGGCAATGAAGTTGGGAAGTTCCCGGCTATCGTCTGCGCTATCCGAGATGTGGAAGGCAACCTGGTAACGCTCCACCGCACCTATCTCACCCAAAACGGTAAGAAAGCTAAGGTCGGCAACGCCAAGAAAATGATGCCCATTCCGGAAGGTTTGGATGTCAATGGCGCGGCCATCCGCCTTGGTGAACCGACTGAGGGTATCCTGGGTGTTGCAGAAGGGCTGGAAACAGCTCTATCCGCTTATCGAGTCACTCAAATTCCGGTTTGGTCAACGGTCAATGCGACCCTGATGCAGTCCTTCGAGGTTCCGGAAGATGTTCACACCGTACTGATCTGGGCTGACAAAGATAAGTCTGTGACTGGTGAAAAGTCAGCGAACATACTGAAAGCGAAGCTGGAGAAGCGCGGCATTCGTGTGTACGTCCTGCTGCCTAAACTCCCGATCCCGCCCAGAGCGAAAGGTATTGACTGGAACGATGTCCTGATGAGTCAGGGAAGCCTTGGTTTCCCGAATGCTCGTTACCTGCGCGATTTCATCGTGAGAAGGAGAGATGAGTATGCCCGTCATTGATGTCTCTAAGGTCGATACCACGCCTGGTAATGATGTGGTGTGTCTCTTCTCTCACCCCCTAAAGGGTGGGAGGGGGACTCTGCGGCTTACGTTGAGCTTATGCGGTCTCGGTATCGTGATCTGAGGCACGGCCAGAGAATGATGGTGACGGCCTCCTTCGTAAGAAGGGAGTCTATCCAGGTTGTTGGCCCGTTTGCTGATGAAGCGACGAAGATCATTAACTCAATGAAGATGAACAATGCGAAGCTGCCTAATACTTTAACCCTGAGGGGGTGTTCATGCCCTTTCGGGCATGATTCGCCTCCTCTTCAACTATGGAGGTAATCATGAAAAAGTTTTTGCGTATTAAGACGTGGTTCGTGCGTTTTTTCTCTCCTGACAAGAAGACTCTGAGAGCTATCGGTGAAGACCTGCGTAAGGTCGCCGTAACAGCCATCGGTGTCGGTATTGTAGGATTGGCTGTATCTGGGGACACCATTACCGTCAAAGAAGTCGGTTTGGTGTTGGTCATTGGGGTTATCCTGTATCTTAACCAAGGTCAACAATTCCTAAGGGGTCAAATGGACGTTTTCACATTAGGCATGTTGGGGTTGTTCATATTTTTCACTGTCGTCACTGGCGGCAGTCTGTATCTCTACCATGAGAGACAGAAAGAAAAAAGCATCACAACGCTTAAGTAATAACCGCGAACATGAACCAAAGGGCCAGCAATAGCTGTAATACCGCTCGCTTAAGTAAATTTAAATTAAGATAAGCATAATCGGCCTTCGATAATACAGTGCTTATGACAAACTCATCGAGACGTTATCCTTATAAAAAAAGAACCGCTCGTGCTTAAGCGAGCGGTATTACCTGCTAGGCCCCTTTTTCTTTTCGTTATTTGCTTTGCGAAACAACCTCATCCCACGTATGCAGCACCTTCGATAGGTGCTGATGCTTCTTGTTAAAGTCTTTGTCATCCAAAAGTGCTTTAAAAGGAGCGTTCAGGTCACTACAATTGACGTTTTTCCCGATCACAAACAGGGTATCCTGGAGAGAACCAGCAGCATCCAGCCCCATCCTATCGACCGTTTCACTGCTTACCATCGTTTGGACAACATTGGTAAAATCCTTTGAGTTGAGCTGGTCAACAGTCATGGACGTGTTGCAATGCTGCTCTACAGCTTGCTTATAGTGGATGGTGTATTTTGCGGTGATTGGCGACATTGTGTTCATTGCAAGTATGTATGCGTCTACCTCATTGTTAGGTAAGCTCGCCGCATACCCAGCCGTACTAAGTGCAATTGCCATTGTCGCTGCCGCGATTGTTGTTTTTCTATAACTGATCATTTTAGCCTTCATTATTTTCAATGTTTTTCCAATCAAGCCCAGAATCAAACATCTTTGTGGAATAACCTTTTGCGTCTTGAGCTCTTTTATATGTTCTAGGAAATGCCCCGTCAAAGCTCTGGGTCCTATTACGTCTAAATTCTGGCTCAACCGACAAAATATAATCGCCCCCAGACTTTCGGATATAGAGTGTATGGGTAAATTTCGTCCCATAGATTTCAGATACAACATCAGCCTTAATTCACTATTCGTTGCGCTCGAAGACTGTCACAAGAACACGTTTTTTGTTGTCGTCGTTGATTACCATCAAATACTTGAACTTGGAATCACGATGCCCCCAAACCTCCACATTATCAACGCGGCCATATTTTCTAACTTTATGGCGAACTACCTTCTCGTCAAAGGGTTGGAGCTGTAGTTCCGGATGCTGGAGGCGGCCAACGAGTGAGGCCCACGGATGGTTCCCCTCACCCTAA
>NZ_CAWMEB010000084.1:0-10516 GCF_963866145.1 Xenorhabdus sp. NBAII XenSa04 | reverse complement strand
CACATCAACTTTAGCCATATCTCACCCATAATAAAAAATGGGAAGTTTATCACAATATCTAATTATTGGGAGCATGACCGGCGCACCAGATAAATGCCAGCAGTCAGAAGCTAGTGTTTATCTGGTAATGATGGAAGATGAAAATGAAAAAGTCGCTGCGTGGCTGGAATGCTTTACATCACAACAGATCCCAATAGGGTCTTACGCTCGCTATCCGTGATCTTCGGGATCCCATAAAAAGGAACAACATTGACAGGATCAATACCGACTAACCCGAGTGTTCCGAGCGTCATACTGCCCATAAACTGATCCACGTCCATCCCGTTTTGCTCTAAAACATGTTTTTCAGTTCCCAACGTGACGTACACAGTGGCTGATTTTCCGGTCAGATAAGGAATAAAAGTGCGTTCGTCTTCGTAATAAGCAAAACCATTAGAAAATACCCGGTCAATCCATCCTTTAAGAATAGCGGGCTGACCAAACCACCAGATAGGATAAATAAAAATAAGGTGATCGGCTTCTTTCACCATCGCCTGACTTTTTGCAACATCAGCTAATATTTCTCCCCGATGCAGAGCTTCAAAATCCGGGCTATCAAGTATAGGGTTAAACTTCTCGTCATAAAGAGAAATAAAGGAATATTCCTCACCTTTTTTAACAATTTCACTAATTATTTTCTCTTTAATGGCAAAATTAAAGCTTTTAGGATTCGGATGAGCATAAATAATCATGTGCTTCATTTTTACTACTCCCATTTTTACTACTCCTTTACGAAATAAAAAAACTAACAAATGCCCGGTGAACTAATATGTTACATTCCTCTCCTTTCCCCCCCATCAATGATTATTCCCTGGGCAGTGATCATAGCAGCATCAGGAGAAATGAAAAACATTACTGTACCGGCAACATCCTGTGGTGTAATTAAACGCCGTAATGGAATACGCTTAGCCGTTCGTTTTAATAAAACGGATGTTGAACACCCCAATAATTGTGCATGGGGTTCCAGCCCTTTTACTAACATAGGTGTATTAACCCAGGCCGGTAATACCGCATTGACGGTAATTTTCCTTCCCGCCAGATCCAGTGCTAAGCCTTTTGTTAAACCCATTAAAGCATGTTTTGATGCACAGTAAGCCGTATTCCGCGTTGTTCCCATTTTGCCAAGAATAGATGAAATAATAACAATTCGCCCGCCCGAAATAATATTAGGTACAATATGTGAAAATAAACGCTGGGTTGAGTGCAAATTCGTGGTCAGAACTAAATCCCAGATATCATTTTGTTCGATATCATTATAGTCGGCTCTACCATGACTCACCACAATGCCCTGTATTTCACGTTCTTTTATTAAAGGCATTAATTGGTTGATTATTGCATGCTCTTCAACTAAATCAATTTGTAATGGATAAATATATTCGGGTGATTGTTTTACTAATTCATTTAACCCTTCTGAATTAATATCAAGTGCAATGACATAATATCCAGCCGCAACCAGTCTTTGGCAAATGGCAAAACCAATTCCACTGGCAGCGCCAGTAACAATAAATGTTAGCATTATTTTTCCTTACTTAACTCAGCCAAATTCCGCCATTAATATTAAGGATCTCACCCGTGATATAATTATTTTCTATCAGAAAATGTATTGCACTGGTAATTTCATTAACATGTCCGACGCGTTTAAGCAGCACTTTATGATTGATAAATTCCTTATGAATACTTAATAAATTTTCCGTCATGTCAGTTTGAATAACACCGGGAGCCACTGCATTAACCCGGATATTTTTAGGTGCGACCTCAACCGCCAATGCCCGTGTTAATGACTCAATGCCACCTTTGGTTGCCGCATAAACAGATTGACCCTTATTTGGTTTGGTGGCGGATATGGATGAAATATTAATAATATGGCCGCTGCGTTGCGATATCATGACTTTTAATACCTCACGGCTACACAAGATATAACTTAATAAATTATTATTTATCAGCAGGTTGATATCTTTAATATCCATTGTCGCCAATAATCCATCCCGAGTGATTCCCACATTATTGACCAGAAGATCAACCCGACCAAACGTATCAACGACGTTATCAATAAACATGTTGACGTCTTCAACACAGGCTAAGTCAGCCTTAATCGGTAAAATATCCGGATAATTCTGCTTCACTTCGGCGATAAACGCTAAGAGTTGGGGTGTTTCATGGCGATAACAAAACGCGACCCGATACCCCTTATCCAACAGGCTCAATACAATGGATTTGCCGATTCCTTTACTGCCTCCCGTGACAATCGCATTTTTCTTCTGGATATCTGATGGGCATTTTTCAGGAGTGTTCATAGGCTTGAACTCTCTTTGATATTAGATAAGCTGAAATGGTGTTTTTCAGCAATAGCCATAATATCCATCACTTGGTTCGCAGAAATATTCCCGTATGAGAAATTTCCCTGATACTCTTCCAGCCCCAATAAAAGCGTTTCAGCCATACACGCATAAATCTGGCCTTCTTTCAGGTAGGCGCGTACACGGGGATCTAAGCTGTCATGGTGAGGCGTCTGAACAATACCGCCGCGTAATATTTTAAGATCAGGGCGTTTAAGCACATCCTCATCGGAAAGATTATGTGGCACGGAAATATCACAGATAATGGCTTCGTTCTTGATTTTCTCAACGGACAAAAATGCCTCTGACGCATTCGATGCACACACAATCACATCACAGTTTTCAATATCAGAAATATTTTGCGAGGTATGGATAAAGGTCTCAGTCGGGTAATTCTGATGCAGATAGTTATCTATCGCCATTCCTACATTGGCCTGATTCGTCAGGTAATCAGCAGGCATTGCGGCAAGACTGTCTACAATTCTTTGCACCAATTCACCGGTTACTGGCTGCCTATTAACCGCGCTGCTAACGATGAATTGTTCATAAATATTTTGATAAATGCGGTATTTCACGCCATCCAACTTTTTCAGCGAGCCGTGGTTACTGCTTCCTATCAAGACTATTTCCCGGAATTTTGGGCCTAATATCTCTGCGTAAACACTGCCGATATTCCCGGCGCCCCCTACAACAGCAATCCGCATATCAGCCATGTTACGCCCGGCGACATTTTTCTGTAATGCTTCTACGCCCATACCGACTGTCAGTGCATTGCCTGTCGTCATGCTGATTGGCGGATTTTTTAACGACTTGCCATTATTGGTAATGATGGAGGTAAACATCCCCAGCCCGACAGCGATATTTCCCTCTGAGGCCGCTTGCGTCACACGAGTACCAATTTCATATCGCAGCCGCTCCAGATCATTTTCATCCAGTGATTTTTTAATCATTTTTGACGTGATTGTCAGCGGATATAGCGTAAATTCCACCGATTTACCATTACTGGAGCGGATACGGGCCGCTTTGAAGGGTTTTGTGGCGAGATTAAAAGTCGAATTTTCGACAAATAATTCTAATTCGCTGTCACTGAATATACTGAATGAAGGATCGACTTCTCTTAGCCCGCTGGCGGATATCAGATGATTAATGAAGGCAACTTTATAGTCAGCTTCGCTATTCTCATCCTGAGGGCTTGCTACGCGCCGATAATCTGTCGATAAAGTCAGATCCTTTTTCCCAAGCAGAGGAGCAATAATAAACCCTGTGTCAGCATGACGAATCGCCAGACAAACACCAGAAAGCGCAGTAATAAGCGGCTGAATCTGCTTAACGTCCAAAAATACCGAAGGTTCTATCCGAACCACATTGGCTGCACTGGCGGAAGGGGCAACCCGAATATTGCTGCCACACAATAAATACCCGCTGATGATGTAACCCAAACTGCCCTGCACCGCAATATTCTGCATAACGTAGGAATCAGAATTCATCACATCATAAAACTCTATTCCCCAAATCAATCCTTTGCCGCGAACATCGCGAATAACATCAGGATATTGTTCTTTCAGTGCATTTAGTTCTGTTCGGAACACCTCACCCAATTGCTTTACCTGCTTCAGTAAGTGGCGTTGGTCAGCATGGATCAAATTGAGGTAATCCAGTGCGATCCGGCAAGAAAAATCGTCTTCGCCAAAGGTGGAACTCTGAATAACATCGAATCCCGGCGTGAAACTTTCCTGACGAACTGCTACCACGCCAATTTTGACATATCCGGCTCCCATCGCTTTCGAAAGCACGTAATAGTCGGCATCAAGCCCTGCATCACTGGAGGCGACTAAGAAACCACATCGTCCTGATCCCGATTGCACTTCATCAGCTATCACCGGGCAACCCAATATCTGTTTTAAGCGATTAATCCCACTGACTTGTTCTGCACTCAGTGGATGAACACCCCCTTCCCCCTGCACTGGTTCAACCAGAAATGCAGTCACGACTCTGAATGGTTTTTTCGTAAAAATAATCTGGTTATTCTCTTCCTGTGGCAGCCACAACCAGCTATTATAGAAATCGTTTGCTTTTTCGCCCATATCGGCAAATTCGCTCAGCTCTTTAGCAGACAGAAAATGGGTATCGATTTTGATTCTTTTCAGATAATCACGGTACATCGCTCCACTAGTGCAACTCGCTGTCATGATGGTTTTGCCATGAAACGAGTGTTCCAGTGCCAGAAAAATCGCTTTCTTGTCCAATTGATGCCGGGTAAATGTTATCAGTGCTGATTTTATTTCATCGACTGATGCCTCTTTCTCCAGTTGCAGAAGCTGGCATTGTTCTTCTGTCAAGCTAATTTTGTGATCATTGCTGATTCTGGCGATGGCGGTTAAAACTTCTTGTTCTAACGCTTCAAGCTGGGTATGACGGGTAAATTCAGCACTTTTCAGCGCAATTTCTATCGATTCTGCGCCTGTACTCGCAAAGAAGAATATAAAATTACTTTTTGTACCGGTTTCTTCTTTTAATAATTCATTCAAACGTTCAGCCAGTAATGCGGAGGATTTTTTGATAGAAAATTGGTTATGAATCGGGATTTCTTCATCAAGATACTGCTTTATTTTTTCTCTTATTACGGGTGAATTATGACCGAATAACGTTGCGCCATATCCACCCAACAGATCCAATACCGGGGTTTCTTTACCGTTTTCATCGTAATAATAGAGAAAATTACCTGCTGCCCGATGATAAGTTCGGTTCAAACCCATTGAAATCAAGGCTCGAGTCAACTGAGGTCTACAAAAAGTTGCATACTTTTCCATCGTTATTCCTATAATTAATTAACCGATTCAATATGTTTGTGAGTCTCTATACGCTCAGCGAGCTCCTTGATGAAAAGAAGTGTTTCAGCCGCATAGTTTTTGTCACGGTAATGTTGATTGAGATGTGTAATATCAATGAGATAAGTGGGGTCTTGTGGCGTAGTATTTTCAACTCTGGTGAGAATGAACGTTACACCGAATTCAACATATTCTCCGGACAAATCAGGCTGACATTCCTGAGGAACATGGCCTATTCCTGATGCAACAACCAGCGCATAATCAATTAAGTGACTATTCAGGTTTAATTCAGCCTCACTCAATGCTGCCAGTAACCCGATATTTCCACGCAAAAAAGAAGCACAGTCGCATTGCACCTGTAATTCCTGAGAAAGCACGCCTAGCAGGTTATTACTGAGTGACAGCGTGACTAAGAAAGGATTTATCTGCTCGCTTTGCCAGATAGTCTTAAAAATACTGTTTGCGCTGTTTTCCTGCTTTTTCGCTTGAGTTTGCGTATCTTCTGGCAATAACTCCTCAGGTAACGGATGCAAATAACCATACTGTGTAGCGTACAGGCCGAATTTCATTTTCGGATCATGGATATCTAATCCCGCTAAAATTAATGCTTTTCTGGCAGAAATAACTCCTTTTTGTGTTCCTGTTGAATAAAATCGCCTGAGTTTTTCATTTTTAATCAGATTATTCTCTTCTGTTTCATCACTGGGATCATGAAACAGCGAGCTGAGAGTGGTGACATTATGAGCCACCAGTTTGATTAATTTATTGTTTACTGATTTTTTATTCATTGTAATCCCCTATGACTAAGCAGGAATTAATTCCACCGAAACCAAATGAGTTGGATATTGCATTTTTCACAGAAAAAGACCGCCCTTTATTGGGAACATAGTCCAAATCACAAAGTGGATCAGGCGTTGTAAAATTAATAGTGGGTGGAATGAAGTGATGTTTTACCGTCAAAACCGTAGCGACCGCTTCAATAGCGCCTGCGGCAGCTATCCAATGACCTAACATTGACTTGGTTGATGAAACCAGCGGCGGCCGGGAACCAAAAATGCGCTTTATCACAGCGGATTCCTGAGCATCATTCAGTGGCGTTGATGTACCGTGAGCATTGATATAATCGATCTGATCCAGTGATAAACCACTGTCTCCAATTGCCCGTCTGATGGCATTTTCTGCGCCGATACCATTGGGATGCGGAGCCGTTAGTTTATAAGCGTCCAGTGAAGCGCCATAGCCTTTAATTTCAGCATAGATCTTAGCGCCCCGGCGCCGGGCATGCTCTTCGCTTTCAAGCACTAAAAATGCTCCGCCTTCACCCGCCACTAATCCACTACGATCTTTATCAAAAGGACGACAAAGTGTATTTCCCCACTTTTCTGTTGTTGCGGTAGCACCCAATAATTTTAGGCCGATTAGGGTATGCAGATTGATGACTGAATCCGCACTTCCCGCCAGCATAATGGCTGCTTCACCTCTTTTGATCGACTGACAGGCCAGTCCGATAGCATGGGTTGCTCCGGCACAAGCGGCATTCAGGTTTATTGCAGGCCCCGATAACGAAAATTGGCTCGCAATGGCATTAATCATTCCATCGTTACTGCACCTGATACCGGAACAAAAACTCAGGTTATGACGCTGCCTGAATAACGCCTCAATATCTTGTGGGTCGGTATCTTCTACCTGGCGGCTTTCACGCCATAACTGTCTATCATTCTCCGAAATTTCACTGACACCACTACATCCATAAATACCAATATGCTGTTCATTGATGTGTGGCAGTGCCAGTAATCCCGCATCCTCTAATGCCTTAAACGCTGAAATAAATCCCATGACTCCCCGCCGATCGGTAAGACCGGATGCGGGTAGGTAAGCTGAATTTTCAGCCAGTAGGGTATTGAAATCGATTCGGGCAGCATATTTGATTGGCAGGGTTCCGTTATCCTCAAATGTCAGAGGGCTGATAGCGGATTCACCTGCACAGAGTTTTTTCCAGACAGTATCAAGCTGAGTTCCGAAAGCACTCACAACGCCCATACCGGTCACAACAACACGACGATTGGATATCATGATAATTCTCTCCCGGGCATGTTCATATCGAGCAAAACAGCAATGCACTGTTTTTCCAGACCATGAACCAGTATCAGCACCTTTGGCGACGCTTGCTGACAGGTCAATCGGGTTTGGATGTGAGTATGGGTGTTATCTAGTACCAATGATTTTTGGTGCAATTCGATGGCAAGATTACTTGCAATAAAAACAGCCGCTGGCCCGGTGTATCCGATGGCTTTATCAAGATGAAACTGAACAGCCTCAGGAAAAATTGCGTATGTCAGCGGAATAGCGTCATGCTCTAGCCTGCCGACATGAATAATTTGATAGGGTGACCCGGCATTCAGTGCTTGCGACAGAAAATGCTGATAGTGATGACTGCTATGAATAATCGTGCGGTTAACATAGACCAACTCGCTATCCGCATTCCGGTCATCATGATGTAACGCAGTAAACGAAGCAGCTTCCGCAGGTAACCACGGCGTGTTCCCGATTAACCGCTCATAAGCAAGATAGTACCACGCTGAAATTTTCTGGGCGTTGCCACCACAAAGCACAAACTGGCTTCGTTTTTCTTTGATGCTGTAATAACCTTCCAGCAGAGCATGGCCTCCCGCATCAACTTGCGGGGAAAAGAAGGCATTATCACCCATTATGTTCAGATGTTGTGACAAATGGCTGGCTGTTGACGTATTCAATAACATCAACCCCATCAATGGTGGTCTTTCGACTAACGATCTGGAGACATAATCCCCATCATTTTTTGCATCAGAAGCAATAAAGTAAGCATTGTTATCCGCATCCGTAGTGCCTAAGCCAAGAAATAATCCCCGTTGTTCAGGAGGAAAATGCTCTCCGATACCCTTTTCCCAAGTTTTAATTCCCGTATAGAGTACCCACTGGCTTTGCGGATGGCTGGCTCGCCGGATTATCTTATCGACAGCAGGCATAACAAAATCCCCTTCTCTGATGAATCTTTCCCCTATAATCTGAGGCAAATGTGGTGTATTGCCGGATAAAACAGCACCTTTAATATTTCCATCAATAATATTGCTCATGCTCAGATTATCAGGCAATAAGGTGCAACCGCCGGTGATATAAATCGCCATGTGTTACCCCTCTGCACGTTTTAAGATCAGGCTGCTATTTTCTCCGCCAAAACCAAAAGAATTACTGAGAATATGGTTAGCATGTATGGCTCTTGCCGTTTTGTTGACATTGATAAGGCCATCCGTTTTCCCCGACTCAGAAAAGTTAAGGCTGGGGAGCAGTTGATAATTATTCAGCGTTTCGATGGTGAGTATGGCTTCCAATAATCCACTGGTTGCCAGCGAATGACCGATTGCTGATTTTGTGGAAATAACGGGAGGCTTATGTGGAAACAGGTCGTGAATCGCTTTACTTTCCGCCAGATCATTACTGACCGTTGAAGTACCATGCGCATTGATATGATCTATATCTTCAGGGCATAATTCAGCATCTTCCAGCGCCGCAGACATAGAGTTGAGATAATATTGCCCCGATAAATCCGTTGATGTCATTTTGTAGCCTTCAGACTGACGGGACATTCCGGCAATCTCAGCTAATATCGTGGCGTTGCGAGCAAGAGCATGAGAATAATTTTCAACCACAAGAAATGCGGAAGCATCTGCTAAAACACAGCCTGAGCGGTCTTTATCAAATGCCCGTGATGATTGATTTAATTCAGTAAATTCACCGTTATAAAGAGCTTTGACTTTTTTAAATAATGCCTGTGTGACAGGATGGGTAGCTTCTTCAGAAGCACCAACCAGAGCGATCTGACTTCGGCCGCTTTTAATTGTCCGATATGCAGAATAGAGTGCGGCCATACCTGCGGTACAGGCATCACCGTATACTCTTGTCTGCCCCGATAAATGGAAATGCTTAATCAATTCTTCAGAAATTTCATACGGACGGATCAGTGAGGCTATATTTTCAATATCAACGGACTCTGACAAAGACTGCTCTTTATTGAGATATTGACTC
The DNA here is from genome assembly GCF_963866145.1 of Xenorhabdus sp. NBAII XenSa04. Taxonomy (NCBI): domain Bacteria; kingdom Pseudomonadati; phylum Pseudomonadota; class Gammaproteobacteria; order Enterobacterales; family Morganellaceae; genus Xenorhabdus; species Xenorhabdus sp. NBAII XenSa04. The sequence continues at coordinate 1,251 of NZ_CAWMEB010000084.1, read as the reverse complement.
AGTGTATTACCATCAATAAGTATTTTATTATTGGCAAAAAATAATTCACATTGATATTGCATCAGTTCTTCACGGCTTAACCCTGCCATTTTCAAACTGTTTTTGCTGGCACAATATGCCATCAGAAAAACAAGGTTATTGGCAAAATTATCTGTTGAACTAAATTGATTACGCAGTTGGTTTATGTCTTCGGAAGTTAATTTTGCACTTGGAATATGACTTATTCCATTCTCTTTTAACAACTCATCTTCACAGATAAGTGATTTACCCTCCATTAATGAATGGAATAAAGTATGTGGGCAATTATGATTACGAACAATTAAACCATAACCGGTTACAACCACTCTTTCTGTCGTGATACCAGCCATTTTTACTACCACCTTAGTAAAAATATCAGATTTGACTTAAATTAAAAAATCAAATCATTAACGGAGAGTTAACGAAAAATTAGTATAACATTTAAATGGCTGTCATAAATTTATGATTTGGTTTTCATATTATGACAATATTGTTCAATTTCATCTAAAATGATCTTATCTGCATTTTTACTCTCTGATTCAAAAACGCTTTTACATAACGAAGCCCAGTTATGAATGTTCGTCTCACCAAATAAATCCCCTAGTGTATGGATAGCATCCAATTGTTTTTGTGTGTATTTATAACAACCAAAAGCAAGTAACCCTTTACCCTCTTCAGTCAGTACATCGCCAATAACTAGGTTATTGATAATATCTTCAGGCGCAGTTTCCATCACATGAGTGAATACACTCTTGGTAGGCATAGTAATTTTAAATTTTTTACCCAGATTAAAAGTAAGATCAATAATATCTAAAGAATCCGCACCTAATTCATTAATTAATGAAGAATCTTCATTAATCATATTTTTATCAGTAAGAGTAATAGAAGAGACTTCATCACATACCGCAGAAATATATTTTTCCATAAGCAAATCCTCAGCAATTTAATATAAAATATAGTTTTCATGGATGATGAAAACTTAAAAACGCTGTACTTTTTATCAGTAAATACGCATAAAAACCAGTGCAATATAATTATGATGATTAATAAAATAAATCACATAAATAAAAATAATGACGTAAATAAAACATAGAGGTTGAATATAAAATAATCAGAGCATTTCAATTATTAGAATATTTGATCGGATATGATGAGTTATTTCAACTCAAAACTGATATGTAAGAGGATATCTACTGCCAGATTTGCAGGATTTGGTCACGTATTCAACCTGTT
>NZ_CAWMEB010000083.1:0-1037 GCF_963866145.1 Xenorhabdus sp. NBAII XenSa04 | reverse complement strand
AAACCGCACGTTAACGTTGGTACTATCGGCCACGTTGACCACGGTAAAACTACCCTGACTGCTGCAATCACTACCGTTTTGGCGAAAACTTACGGCGGTAACGCGCGTGCATTCGACCAGATCGATAACGCACCAGAAGAAAAAGCACGTGGTATCACCATCTCTACTTCTCACGTAGAATACGATACCCCATCTCGTCACTACGCACACGTTGACTGCCCAGGCCACGCCGACTATGTGAAAAACATGATCACTGGTGCTGCTCAGATGGATGGCGCGATCCTGGTTGTGGCTGCAACTGATGGCCCAATGCCACAGACTCGTGAACACATCCTGCTGGGCCGTCAGGTAGGCGTACCATACATCATCGTGTTCCTGAACAAGTGTGACATGGTTGATGATGAAGAGCTGCTGGAACTGGTAGAAATGGAAGTCCGTGAGCTGCTGTCTCAATACGATTTCCCAGGCGATGACACTCCAATCATCCGTGGTTCTGCTCTGAAAGCGCTGGAAGGCGACGCAGAGTGGGAAGCGAAAATCATCGAACTGGCTGAAGCACTGGATTCTTACATCCCAGAACCAGAGCGTGACATTGACAAGCCATTCCTGCTGCCAATCGAAGACGTATTCTCCATCTCCGGCCGTGGTACTGTAGTTACTGGTCGTGTTGAGCGTGGTATCGTTAAAGTGGGTGACGAAGTTGAAATCGTTGGTATCAAAGAAACCACCAAAACAACGTGTACCGGTGTTGAAATGTTCCGCAAACTGCTGGACGAAGGCCGTGCAGGTGAGAACGTCGGTGTTCTGCTGCGTGGTACTAAGCGTGATGACGTTGAGCGTGGTCAGGTTCTGGCGAAGCCCGGTTCTATCCACCCACACACTCAGTTCGAATCTGAAGTGTATATCCTGAGCAAAGATGAAGGTGGCCGTCATACTCCATTCTTCAAAGGTTACCGTCCACAGTTCTACTTCCGTACCACTGACGTAACCGGTACTATCGAACTGCCAGAAGGCGTAGAGATGGTAATGCCAGGTGA
>NZ_CAWMEB010000082.1:0-3652 GCF_963866145.1 Xenorhabdus sp. NBAII XenSa04 | reverse complement strand
GGTTTAACAGAAACTCAGGAGCTGGCAAAAAATGCGGTGCCCAATAACCGAAAAATCAATGGGAAACCGCTTATGAATGATATCTCTCTAAGTGCGGGGGATGTACAGGCATTTTCCCAAACCAGACATATGACCAGGGTTCCTGATCAGTCATATATAGGGGCATTTTCATGTGGTCAGGAAGGAGAATGGGTAAAAGGTGTCAGTATCGGATTTAAAGGTGGTGATGTAGGGCAAATCTGGCTTGATTCCTCCGCTATATTGCATACCCGGTTTTTAAATACTAATGGTAATCATAAACAGCAATCTATCATTGGGTTTCCCATAGGTTCCCCTATTCCATGGCCAACTGATACACCTCCTATAGGTTGGCTAAAATGCAATGGTGCAAAATTTACTAAGTCAGAATATCCGAAATTAGCGGAGATATATCCATCTGGAGTATTACCAGATTTACGAGGTGAATTTATTCGTGGTTGGGATGATAGTCGAGGGATTGATATATCTCGTGATTTGTTGTCATGGCAAGATGCGACACAATTACCCAATATTTATATTTATGCGTATTCACCTACTCAGGGAAGTTTAGTAACGCCACCTATTAATAGTTACCCTAACAGATATCCAACAGATAATACAGCTGAGAATTTTGAATCTCCTACATATGGTAGTGGTCAATATTTTTCCACAACTAATAAATTAATCCCTACAGGCGCAGTTTCATTAGCTAATTTCAAAACGCGACCAAGGAATATAGCATTTAATTATATTTTAAGGGCTAAATAATGTTTAAAGCTAAATTAGATAAAAATAACATAGCAACTATTTCTGGAAAAGTAATTATTTTTAATTACGATGCTATAACTAGAGAATATTTAAATAGTAATATTGAATTTCTAGCTGTTGGAGTGGGTATCCCAGCCCATTCTTGTGTTGATAAACCACTGGGAAATAAACCTGGTTTTGTGGTTTGTCGTAACGAAAAACTAACAGACTGGGAATATTTATCAGATTATAGAGGAAAAACTGCTTACCACATCAAAACGCGACAAGAGTTTAACGTTACTGAAATAGGAGGATTATCTGATATTTTAACCTTTAAGAAACCTAATACTGAATTTGACAATTGGGATGGCTCTAAATGGGTTACGGATAAAATTTCTTTAAAAGAAAATCAAATTTCTGAAGCAGAAAAAGAACGAATAAATTTACGAAAAAAAGCGAATGATATTATTTTACCATTACAATATGCAATTGATACTGAATTAGCAACAAATGAAGAAAAATCATCTCTCATTAAGTGGAAAAAATATTTAGTGTTATTGAATAGAGTTGATCTATCTGTTGCTCCAGAAATTGAATGGCCGGAACAACCAAGGTAATATAATTAAAGGGGCATATGCCCCTAGTTATTTATTCTGAAAAATAATTTAATTAATATATTTTTTATGCAAATAAAACTTAATTAATCTTAATATAAAACTGATTTTTTTTGCCTTTTTTGTTTGATGAATTTTTTCAATTAAATGAAACCATTTTTTTACTGTAGACTCACGATTATATTCTTCGAATCTATTTCTTCCATTTAATACCATAGATAAATATAAATCAGGTTGATTTATTAATTTATCTACTTCATGAATAAATTGTTCTGGTGTTCTTGCTATTAAGTAATCTAATTCACTTTGCATTATAGCTCTCATAGAAGGCTCATCATCACAAATTAGAGGACAACCGGCACTCCATGCATTAATGAGCTTGCTAGCAGGTTTTCTTATAAGTTCTAAAGAGCTATTTTTTCTAAAACTTATAGCAATATCTATATTTGTATAATCTTCCCAATTTTTAGATGATTTTATAAATGTAATGTCTCTATCTTTTAGAGCTCTTATTAACGCTTCATCGGAAAAAAATTCAGGCAATGCATCTTCATGACCCAAAAAACCAATCGTTTTTACTTCATGACGATTTTTAGATCTAGGTTTCAATCCAGGCTGTGGCCAATGAGGTATGAAAATTTTTCCATTTTTGGCTTGTAATGAGTTTTGAACAACAATGCAATCAGCCCCAGATATTGAAGGTCTATCAGCTTGACAAACTATAGTAGTTCCTTTCCATGGTTTCATTTTAAAACTAAAATCGTCATAATGTAATAGATTTATAGCATCTGCACGAACTTCATTGGTTAGTGTAATATCCAAATAATCAGCATAATAATATTTTAGATTAATTAAAGTTTGAAGAACCCAACACGCTTTACCTTTGCGATAATATCTATCTTGAATTAAATCTGGATTTGTTTTTTTATTTATTATATTTTCAAAATCATAAGCATATTCTGATATAAACTTATGATTTAAAACGCCATTCACAATAATCTTACCCATTGCAAAACCATTTTATAAACTTAAATTTTAAAATATATTATCATATTATAAGTAAATAATCTATTTTATGTGATCTAAAGATCTATAAATCAGCAATAATTTAAATATTATACTAACTATCTATGTTCATAATCTGTTCGTAATCCTGAATAATTTACTTACCCAGGACTACCTTATAAAACATCAAGCAGCTTTAACTATATATAAAAAAGCAATATTACGAGGACGTGTTTCATTTCCACCAGTCGCTGCAGTATTTCCATTAGTATTTGTAGCCCCCCAACCACCTCGACCACCAGATTCTCTTTCAAATGCTCCAGTAAACACTCCAGAATGGGTATGGCTTTGTATACTACCTTCTTGAGAAGACAGTACCTTTCTTCCTGAATCAACATTACGTCCTACATCCAAACCACGAATAAACTCACCACGCAGATCAGGCAAAAAACCAGATGGATATGCTTTTGCTAATTGAGGATACTTAGCTTTATCAAAACTGTCACCATTGCAAATTAAATATCCTGGCGGTGCTTTATCTTGTGGCCACGGTAAAGGTACTCCAACAGGCACACTACCTAATGAATCTTTATCATCTTCTGTTAGTATTTTCTTTTTTCCTTGAAATTTTCCATCTTTATCAAAAGCATAGGTAGATATCCCAAATTTATCCCAATTACTTCCATATTCAAAAGAAATACCTCTAGCATGCTGTGGCCCATCCACAGAAGGATGGGCCACATGAATAGCTAACCCACCAAGATCATCTACCCCATTAGGCCTTAAAAAACCTGAAAGTCCTAAATGACGCGAACTAGGATCATCATAAAGATTGGCTGCTTTAGATAAAATATATCCTGATGTTTTAGTGTTCGTATTTAAATGAATAAAACGGTTATCGGATTCAGATTTTGTATAAACACCAATGATCGCAGCGGATGGCTTATACCCTTCATGATAGACCTGATGCCCTTTAACTCGGAGATTATCAGATTTCAGGCTCATCCATTCAGTGGTTCCCCCTCCAGAAAGACTATGCTGCCATTTGAAATATTCGTTACCATTATCGCCTGTTTTAAACCACATATAGGAGTCTGTATCACCATCACCGGTATTTTTAAAACCGATAGCAGCCATGTCCGTATTTCTACGCCAGGCTATCTCACTGTCAGTTGAAATCGTGATATCCCCGGTGACTTCTCCTCCGCTGCGAGGCAATGCCCCCTCCGCTTTGGTTTTGGCTTCTGTTAAACCGAGGTTTTTTACAA
>NZ_CAWMEB010000081.1:0-12538 GCF_963866145.1 Xenorhabdus sp. NBAII XenSa04 | reverse complement strand
ACTGCTGTTCCGATCATTGATGGGATTTATATTATTTAAAATCAATTAATTATGAAAATTAGGGGTGCTATTGGGGTGCTGTGATAAAATTAGCACCCGATGATTCTTGAAGGATTTTGTAAGATTATTTTCTTTTAAACTGCATCCTCTCCAGTTCTTTTGAGGCTTGCTCTCTTTGCTTATCAATGTATGCAGCCAGATCATTTACATGAACAATTCTCGGTGATTTCTGGCTGTCAGTTAATTTATATGTAGGAATATTCAGTTTCCCTTCATTTGCTTTGCGTTCCGCAGTTCCAGGACTCATGCTGAGGTATCTTTCTGCTATGGACGACAAAGGAATTTGCGAAGTTTCAAACTCAGCCAATAATAAGAATGCCGTGTTCATTTTCATTTATTCTATCCTTTCTGATACCCATTCCCCAAAATCGCCTTAGCCACTTTCGCCGGTGTTGCTTTTCTTTCCCATGTAGCATCAAAAATAATGCCGTTCAGTTCCGTAGTGAGAATATCCTCCAATTTCTTTGGTCTTTCGCTATAGGGAACCTGATCAGGCACTCCATTCATCACGTCGATAATCAGCGCAGCGATTTCTTCTTCCTTGACTGCTTTTAGACCAGACTGCAAATATGCAGTCTGAATATTTTTCAATGAGTTAGACTCAAGTTCATTGATCAACTCTTGAGCTTGCTTGGTTCTTAGCCACTGATTCGGAGCTTTATTCGAACCAGTACCACTGGCCTTATGCAATGTATTCAGGTTGTAGCGCCTGAATTCATCAAGAGGAATTTCAACGCCGACAACCACGGGTAACAATTTGCCTTTCATTATTTCCTCTTCCCCTTTTTGCCTTTCTTCGGAGTTATCTTCACATCTGCCACTTTGGGTGCGGGTGGCAGAGGAGGGCAAATGCCCTTGTGAATATGTTGATTGCGTCTCATGCGGTGGATATGCCGCTGTGTGTGATCCCTGCCATCGTCGATGTGGACTACCGTTCTGACCAGTTCGTCGTCAATGTCCACTATCTGGCGAGCTTCCTCAGTCACGGCCTGCCTCCATGCAAATGATTTTGTAAGCCCGCATCATGTGATTCACCTTGCCTGTGAGAATGGTCTTTCTGAAGAAGAAGCCGGCAGAAGACGCATGAACAGGCGTAGCTGACAGGACGGCATAAACGCAACGGTTATGCAGTCGGCGTTCAGTGATGAAACTGGCAATGATGATCTGTGCCGTGCTGCCTTTATCCTGATAGTCGATTTTCATTGAAACGCCCCCTTAGCGGCCAGCGTGTCGCCCATGTCATTGATCATGCTTTGCCATACCTCACGCCCGTAGTCAGTCAGACAGCCATTGACTACGCATTTTCCCATCAAGTTAATGGCTATCACTTCCCATGCCGGGTAATTCTGCTGGAGTACTTCCAGTGCGTAACTATCCACCAGCTCACGAATGCCTTTTACCCCATCAACAATAGCGACATTGATTTCTGTTTTGCCGACTTGCATTGTGAAATGATCGCCGCCGTTACGGGTTATTACATCGTGATAGACAGCGGCAGCGTAGGTATTCGCCAGTGCATTAAGACGAAAGTTTTTCGTTATTAGTGCCATAGTTCCCCCTCAGTGTACCGCTGGTGCGGCTTTATCCAGTGCGCCATTCACGACATCGAGCGTAAAGGCTTCGTGCATATCATCCATCACCTCAACACCCATCGGTGATAGCTTTAAAATGCCGCTATCGTCCAACATACCGCTGTACATTAAGACGGCGTTCTCTGTGCCTTGTTGCTTACCGAAACGCTCAATCATTGCGCCCTCAATATTGTTTGCCATTGCGAAGCGTTCACAGTCCATCAGTAACGGCAACGTCACGCCGTGATTGCGGTAATAAGGCATCTTGTTTTTATCGGTGGTTTCCATGATGTAAAGCGTGGCGACCAGCCAGCGAAAAGCGAGTAAATCTTTCTCTTTATCACCTTGTGCATGGTCTAAATATTCTGCAATCAGACGCATTCCTAACACTTTTTCGTTATCCCATTCACCGGTATTGGCACGAGTGGGAATGTCTGCCAGCGGTATCAGGCCAATATGCTCAAATACCCCGTTCTCGTTGCGTTTCATGACGTTGACGTCTGTTCCGATAATTTCAGTGTGATATTTGCTCATTATTTGCCCTCCGGTGTATAAACAGCTTTGTCGTGGTGGTATTCACCGTTCCATGATTTCTTCATGGGAAGCTCACCTTTCATGTACAGGGCGTACAGGCGGTGACAGCCTTTTTCCAGTAACACCGCGGTACGGGTGATAAAGGCGTCTTTTCCGCGAGGTGTTATCTCGTTTTCATCTTCGGTGAGATAGCGATCACGGGCGTATGAAGCGACACGCCAGCGCGGCTTTTTCTCAGGGTTTTTCTGCTCGTTGTAAAGCCAGTTGCGCTCCATTGCCCACCACATGATTTTGCTGGTATTCACTCCGTTCAGGCCTTTGCAGAAAGCGGGAATAGTCATCCCTTTGGTAAAGTATTTTTCCAGACTGTCCACGGTGGCGTTCAGGGTTTTGTTTTCACCCTCAAGGCGCTCGACATTTTCGGCATACACAGACAGCATTGAGCGCAGTTTTGCCGGATTGCTTAACAGTTCCGCTTCGGTTGTGATGCTGTCGCGACGGGTGAAGTAGAACTCGGTCAGGTCGTCGAAGTAGTTCCAGGCCTGATCCGTTTCCAGCATCTTGGAGTGGTTAGCTGCGCCGCGCTCTGTCCAGAGAATGAGGCGACTTGTATGTTTACTAACCAAACCTCTTAAAGAGGTGAGGTTCTTAAGTTCTTGTAATTCTTCACCCTCAACATTGAAGTAGTGCTTGCCATCAATAAAGCGACCTTCATTTCTGTTAAAGTTATTGGTAATCTGCTTTGATGTTGCCCCATATCCCGCAGCTAGCTGCTCAGTAGTCACAACACGCTGACCGCGATACTCAACGATCTGTAATTCTTTGGCGGATACTGGGATTAATTCGTTTTTCTTAGTCATTATTTTACCTCGGTAATTTCGATATTTAATTTTTTGGCTAATCGCCTTTGTTAAGATCATTCCGCCAAATCCTTGTTGCGTTTTACTTCTTTTTCCTTTCGCCATTACCACCCTTCCCGTATTTTGATTTGTGCTTTTCGAACACAGCGCAAATTATTCTTGGTACATTCCTGTTCTTGTTTTTTGTCTTGAGATAATGAAAGAGCCTCACCCCATTTTTCAGTGGCACGACGGAATAAGCCTTTCAGTTCTAAACTCCGTGCTAATTCTTTTGCTTGTTCATATGAGGTCATCATTCGCCGCCTGATTTCTGAGTTCTTATTGCTGCGCTATAGCTGTTATGTAACGAGTATCTTTTCTCATTATGTAACTGGCGATATTCAGCCCATAGTTGCGTATTAAGCGTGGTGGCTAAATCTTTAGCCTTTCCCCAGTATTTGGCTGCAAGGTCATACTCTTCTTCTTTCTCTTTCTGGATAGCGGTATTAGCAAAATCTAAATAGGTTTTATTTTTCATTTTATTGGCTCCGTTTTTTTAGCAATCAGTTTTAATATCTCATTCATAAACTCATTGCCCTCTGCGGTTAAATTTCCGTGCTTGGTGTAAAAACTGTTATATGAATCTGTGAGAAGTTTTTCTGCTATAGCCTTGCTTCTTACTGCAAATACATCTAATTCAAAGAAGCGAATTAAAGCGATATTCAATATTTCTTCGTCTAAGTCCAGTTGGTAATTAAATCCCCCTGTCTTTACAATGACAGAATGACAACCATGTTTTTTTTGTAATGCATTCAATTTAACGTTAATAAATGCCATTCGCTTTCTTTCAAGCAAAGTTGATTTTGTCATTTTCTATTTCCCGTTTTTAGCGTGAGCGATTCCCCAGTGCAGGCACTGTAATTAAAGTTGTTTTGTTGTTTTTATTTTTATTGGGTTTTACTTCTACTTTCTCTTAATTCACTAACTGCATTCACATTATTTTCGTATTCAGCTTCGATAATATGAGGCAATACGGAAAACAGTCGCGATAATCTATCAAGGTCAATTATTGCTTCGTCGTGGGAATACTCCGCACTGTTAACTGCTGCTCCGGCTAAGTTAGTAATAGATTTCATTCCGTTTGTTATTGAGTAAATAACTTCATGACTTGATGTTGATAAAAATAGCAAATCATGGTCACTCATTTCTGAGATTTGTTCATTGTTGAAGCGAATGTGATGGAATATATTATTCATCATGGTTATTATTCCCCGCGAATTCGTCCTATTTCTAGCAATACATTATGATTGATTTCAGTTGCAATATTTAAAATACAAGTATCTTCCTCACTTAATCGACCTTCCATCCAGAGAACTAAAAGTGCTTGCAATTTTTCAGCTAGTTTCTGAACTTTTTCTAATTCAAGGTTTTTGTTTTTCATGATTATATTCCTCGGTTTGTAATTCATTTGACATATTTCACCCTGCGATTTTTATTCAAAGCTTTCATTTAATTCAGTGAGGTCATCAAACTGACAGACTGATAATCGTTCTACTGCTCGTAACATTAAGTAAGTATCATTGCTGGCTTCATTTTCAACAGCGGTTAATAACGGCATTAATAAAGCCTGTATTTCTTCATTGATTCTTAATGCATTCTGTGAACGAAGTTTATCACCAGCCGGTACTTTTGTTTTCATGTTTATTTCCTTTGATTGTGATTATTTATCCTTAATCTATTAATTAGACAAGTCATAAAATATGCCATAGCTTATTTCTTCAAAACAGTCTGGAATTTCCGGCTGTTTGTTATATTCCTTTGCATTAGGTATAGCGAATAATAGTGTATTATTATCTTTGCTTGCCTTACCTACTCGTGTTTCTATCATAGGTATCACCCATTTATGATGTGGCTTAGGAGTTCCTAATGTACAGCATTGAATATTGAATTTATTAATAAGAAAATCTGGATATGATGGTAATTTTTCAAGTTTATTATTTGTTTCTTTGATTAACTCATCTAATTTTTTATTAAACTCTTTCCCTGCTTTGCTATTAGCTTTCGCTCTTACCACTTTCAATTCATTAGTTGAATTAATTACCTTCATTGGAAGAGGGAATTCTTTATCTATTGAGAATGCAAAATTCCCTATTTTAGAACCATTCTTGCCCCAGTCATTGTTCCATGAAACACCTTCTGCACCAATTTTATTCAAAGCTTGTCTTATAACTTTTTGGCGTTCTTTGCTAATCAATACATACTCATTATCAAGTTTTTTAACAGTATCACCAGTTAGTTGATAGTATTTGTAGTCTTTTTCACTCATTTTCATACCCTCAGAATTAAATTGTTTATTTCAGTTACGGTTAACTATTTGTCCCATTAATTTTGATTATCTATTAATGATACTTCTTTAGCTTTGGCGCTTAGTAATTCGATAATTTGTTTGGCTATATCATTTGCTTTACTACTTTTCATGCTTTCTAAAATCATTACCGCTTCCAGCATTGTGTGTAAGTCGGTGCAGACTTCCTTGATTGTAGTGTCATTAAACATAACGTACTCCATTATTACCAATCTGACTCTGATAACCCATAATTCTCTTAACTTAAGTTGTAATTATTAATAGATTTTTAGTAAGTATTGGTTGCTATATATTACTTCCCCTTCCGTGTGATTTTCATTATGCATACAAGGTACATTATGTACTTAAATCATTCAATACAAAATGTACCTTAAAATTGACTTAAAAATACTTCTATTTGATTTTAAAGGGAATAAATTTTAGAATTAGTTAAATATTGTGATGTATGTCACTAAATTATAGGGAAAAAGGTACAAAAAAAGCCCTTAATTGAGGGCTTTGTTAATGGAGTATTAAGAATATAAGGCGCGTGACATTTTACACCGAAATAATTTACAGATGGTTTTATAATTGTTAGTTTGCTTTAATTCCGCGTTTTGCCAGCATTTCGGCAAAAATTGCATCAAAATGCGCAGATCTGACTTTCAGTTCGCTTAAAAATTTTTCCGCTTCTTCTGAAGGTAGGTTGTCAAATAGTTCTACCAAATCCTTTTGTTTTTTAGTCAGTTTTGGCTCAGATTCGATATTTATAGAGTTTGCAGGTAGATCGTTGATGCTGGAAACTGTGCCATCTGAATTCAAAATAACGTGCTTAATCCCTATAAAATCTAGTATTGCCGCGATTTCTTTTAGCGACGGTTCCCGTCTTCCATTAAGCCAATGCCCTACCGCACCCCGTGTTATACCGAGATGTTCGGCTAATTTATCGTATGTAATGCTCAAGACCTTCATTTGGTCTTTAGCCATGTCAAACCAGTTCATGTTCATATTTGAATTATACAATCCGTATCCGTTTTATCAATAAACATATTGTATCTCACTATTGCTTTTCTGGGTACAATATGTATTATTTAAAAAGGAGGAACACGATGAACAAGATAAAAAAACTCAGATCTGATTTAGGGATTACCCGGAAAAGATTAGCTGAATGCGCAGGTTGTACCCCTGGTGCAATAGGACATTACGAGAATGGGCGGCGCACCCCGAATATCACTGTGTGTAGAACGATAGTTTCAGCTTTTAGAACGTTAGGTGCTGAATTCACACTTGATGATATTTTCCCGCCCCCAGAGGGGAAGCATGTTTCCTGATTATACCCAAGTCACCCTGCCATCGCATTTCTTCCCGGACGATGGCAAATGGATACAGAGCATGTTGGGGAAACTGAGAGCCAGTACACGGGCGAAGATAACCGCCAAGTACTCAGAAGTGTATCAGGCAGCATGGGATAACGAGCCTGTGCCATATCGCAAAGACAATGCGGCCAGACGGGCGGCCAATATCCGTCTCAGGGAATTTGTCGTGAAGTATGAGAGAGCGGCACAGGGTTATACAGAAGCGCCACCCTTAGCCCCGCAAGCACAGCCAAAGGACAGGCCCAATTCAGGAGTGGCTTTAGGGCAAGGAGCCACCAGTAACACCGAAATGGCTGTGTCTTCTGGCTGTGGGATCGGTGGTAAGGAGATCACTAAGGCTGAGCATGAAAAAGCAGCCAAGTGAGAATGATTATCAAAATGGGGAAAAGCCAAAAAAATGGCGATGACGAAAAAGTACTAAATAAGTACCCCCTTATTTTTTTTGGACAAATGAGAATGATTATCAACAAAGAAATGGCAGAAAAGGTTATCCAAAAACACCGCGCTCTCGTGAGCTGGAAGCCAGCACGCGTCGTGGCTGAACTGGTCGCGGCGGGAATGTCAGAAGCCGAAGCGGCAGCAATGGTCAAGGCAAACGCACCGGAACGGAAAGTGCACAAGCCCCATAAGCCCCACAACAGCCACGCAAAGCCGGTGAATCTGGAGGAACTAAGCACGCATTACCTCGTAGTCGGGGACTACGATTTACTGAGCCTGAAACATCAAGACGCACTGATTGCTGCCATCCGAAACGGCAAAGGGAAGAGTTCATGGCATGACGAGCCAATGGCGGTAACCCTGTTCGGGTTGGTCAAGGCATACCCGATCATCACCACCGCCGAGGTGAATAAATTCCTCAACCGTGGTGCGTTCATTGACAGCATCCCGTTGTTCATTGACGGAGAGGCGATCGAGGGTGAAATGATGCCGTCAGCAAATAACGACAGTGTGAAAGGGGTTTTTCGTGCAGTTAAGCAACTGAAAAAAATTACTGACGGCCTGATGGAGTCTGGCGCACTGCCCCTTAAGAAATACCTCGATCGTGTCCCGACCGATGAAGATGTCAAACGTGCCGTGGGTATCGTCGCACCATCGATAGTCAATCCCTATTTCCACAAAATCGATTATGCGCACCAGTACAGCAATATGCCAGCACCTGATCACGCCGAAGACAGTAAGCGGATTATCAACGAATGGAAAAACGAACTGGACATCAAAGGGGGCAAGAAACTGAGCAGCCAAACTTTGCAGGGTGCAACTGCTCAGGCTCTTGCGATAGGTAATACCTATTCAGGCAGGATTACCTGCGCGGATTATCACACAGGAACCCAGAAAAATAAACAGGGAGTAACATCATGCTAGAAATTACCCCTAAGTTTGCTCAGGAACGCGCTTTGAACATGCTGCGTCAAGACTGGAAGCACTTTAATTCTTTCATGGTGTACGCCCCGACAGGTGCAGGCAAGACAGCGCTGTCCGCATTTATCACCTACGGCTTTGTGTCAAGGGGAATGCGGGTTCTCTTTGTTGCCCCATTTACCGTCTTGATAAACCAGACTGCGCAGCGCTTTATTGAGTATGGATTACCGGAGGATGAAATCGCTTATATCTGGCGTGATCACCCCAACCAAGACCCGACAAAGCTGATCCAGATTGCCTCGGCGGACACATTGATCCGCCGTGAGTTTCCCGAAGATATCGATCTGCTGGTGATTGATGAAGCGCACCTGAAACGTAAGAAAATACTGGAAGAAATCACCCGGCTGACCACTGAAACAAACTGTAAGGTTGTCGGGTTATCGGGCACACCCTTCTCGCCGTTCCTCGGTCATTACTATCAGAAGCTGATAAAGCCGACCACGATAAAAGAGTTAATCCAGCGTGGCGACCTGAGCGCGTATGAGTTCTATGCCCCCACGAAACCCGATTTAACGGGGGTGAAATCCACTCAAAGCTATGAGTACGGCAGTGATTACAAGGAAGATGAAATCGCCGAAATCATGTGCGGGGCGGATTTGGTGGGGGATATCGTGAGTAGCTGGCTGAAACTGGGCGAGAACCAGCCTACGATTTGCTTTTGTGTCAATGTCAGTCATGCCAATTTTATCACCGTCGAATTCAATCGCGCCGGGGTGAATGCGGAGGTCATGACCGCCAGTACGCCACACGAAGAAAGAGATCTGATTATCCACCGCTTTAAGCAGGGCGCGACGAAAGTCATTGTTAACGTTGGCGTTCTTGTGGCAGGTTTTGATAGCGACGTCCGGTGCATCATCTACGCCCGGCCTACCAGGTCAGAAATCCGCTGGCTCCAAACAATCGGCAGAGGCCTGCGTACTGCCAAAGGTAAGGACCGGTGCATCATTCTGGATCACTCCGGTTCTGTCCATCGCCTCGGCTACCCGGATGATATCGAATATGACGAACTGCCGAATAAAAACGACGGCATGAAAACCCGCGACAGCTACCGGGAACGGGAAAAGCGGGAGAAGCTGCCGAAAGAATGTTCTTCCTGTCATTACATGAAGCCCGCGGGTGTTTATATCTGCCCGAAGTGTGGCTTTAAGCCACTGGCGGGCGAAGACATTGAAGTCGATACCAGCCGCACCATTCAGAAGCTCAGCAAGAAAGAGCGTGTTTACACGCAGGCTGAAAAGCAGAGCTTCTACTCGCAATTGAAGTATTACCAGAACCAGCGGGCGTCACAGGGAAAAACTCTCAGTGACGGATGGGTGGGGAATACGTTTAAAGATAAGTTCGGCGTCTGGCCTCGCGGTCTGCATGATATCCCACAGGAACTCACACCCGAAGTGAACAACTTCATCAAGCACAAACAAATTGCCTGGGCGAAATCCCGTAAGAAAACCGAACAGGTGCAGCCGTCCAGCAACGAACAACAGGAAATGCGCCTTGAAGTCGTCCGCAGCAAATTCAGCGATATCCGAGAGCGCTTTGGTATGTCATTGAGCCAGGGAGAAACACAATGAACAGAATAAAAACGGCTGATGCGGTGATAGGCCGCTGGCCTGAAATCTTCGCTTACTACAAATTGCCGCCCGTGACAGGGAAGAACCATTTTAAAGGCAAGTGCCCGATATGCGAACGGAAAGGTAAGTTTCGCATTGATAACAAGGATGATCGGGGGACATTCATTTGTACCTGTAACCGGGGGGATGGCTGGGCGTTACTTCGTTTAACCCAGGGAAAAGATTTCAAGACACTGGCTGATGAGATTGATCAGTTACTGGGTATCCAGTCGGATAAGCGCAGTGTGGTGAAAAAAGAGACCAATATCACCAAATTCAGAAATAAAGTCACCGCGTGTTATGCCAGCTTACCCGGTCTGAAAGGTACACAGGGCGAAGACTATTTACGCAATCGGGGTATTCACGTTCTGCCCGCCGACAATGTGAAGTATTGCGCCGATCAGCCTGTCCGTAACGGGAAGCTGCAAGCTATCTGGTCATTGGTGACGGACGCTAAAGGGACATTGTGTTACCTGCACCGTACTTATCTTGATGGGGACAAGAAGGCCGATATCACGCCTCAGAAGAAACTGGATTCCACGCAGGAAGAGAGTTATCGCGAGCACGCCTCATCGCTCGCCATTCGTCTTTTTCCGGTCGATTCAACACTGGGTATTGCCGAAGGGATTGAGACGGCACTTTCCTGTAAGCAGATTTACGGCGTCAACACTTGGTCAGTGGTGAATGCGAATCTCATGAAGCGGTTCCGGGCGCCCAACGGGGTAAAACATCTCATTATCTTCACTGATATGGACTGGAACGCCGCAGGTCACGCTGCCGCAATGGAATGTGCACACAGTAATTTATTAGCCGGTAACGATTTAGAGAAGATTAGTGTTCGATGGCCTGATAACGGGGATTTCAACGACTTGCTCCAGAACGGGGATCAGGCCCGACAATTGGAATTTACGAAAAAGACAGCGGAGACAGCATAACAATGAAACTGGAATCAGCCCTGAAACATTTTCATCCGAAGTCACCGGCGTTTAGTGATGCGTCAACCAGTACCGCACCTGACAGGATGAAAGGCATGGACACTGCGGCGGCTTTAGGGATGGCTGAATCACAGGCTAAGTTTGGTATGACAGCATTTTTTGCCAAGAACGGCGTCAGCGAAGAGGGTCGATTCAGCACTGTAGAGGCACTGACACAATACGCAAGGCTAAGAGTTCCTAAATTGGTAGCAAAAGCGGCGGGAAATAAGCTGGGGCAATGTTTGGTGATCTTATCGAAGATGGCGTTTGAGGATTATGCCCGTTCAGCCGCGTCAACCTGTCAGTGTTCGGAATGCAAAGGGAAGGGGCTTACCTACGGGATGAAGGAGGTTGAGAAGCATCCCGGTATTATTCGTGCCGACGGCGTGGTGATTATCGAGCCGTGGATTGAAACAGAGCGAATGGGTGAGCTTTGCCAGAAATGTAATGGCAAAGGCATTCTGTCAAATCGTTGCCGCTGCAAGGGACGTGGATTGGTGCTTGATGAAGAACAGACCGCATTGCAGGGTGTACCGGTTCATAAAATCTGCCCGCGCTGCGCAGGTCGGGGTTACAGCAAAGTGCCTTCATCAGTGGCTTATGCGGCAATCAAGGCTTATGTACCTGATCTGAACGAAAGGACATGGCGGCGGAACTGGAAGCCCTTTTATCAAACACTGGTGGAGAAGTGCCACTCGGAAGAAAAGCGCGCCGAAATTGCATTCAATGCGGTGACAAAATAAACCGTTGCATTTTGTCCGGCCTTGGTCTAACATCTTCAAATAGTGGGAACTTGTAACTATACTCACTACGAATTTTCAGACCTCGCACTCGCGGGGTTTTTTATTGCCTGAAATTCAGATAAGACTTGCTGTTGTCATGGGTCAGAGTTACATGTGTGTTCACGCCGAATAACTGACCAAAAGGTTTAAATTATCATGCTAAAACATGAAGATATGACAACAGCCGCCGCCTGTGTTTTGGAAACCGTGCCTCTATATGACTGGGCGTCTGTTTCCGATATTTCTACCCTAACAGGGCTATCTGCACCGCGTTGCCAATTACTTTTAACTCAATTTTGTCTGGCGGGCCTGATGGAAAGCCGGGATAACGACACCTTTTTCAAACGTTGTCCTTGATGAGGCAATGTCTTAAGCGGTGAAATGCAGGGCTGGTGATTCAGTAACGCCAGCCTTTTACCTTGTGGCTTTCCAGAGAGCCAGTCAGCGTCGATATATGGAATAGCCCGTGAATTTAAGCAGTATCACATTAATTAACGACGACTCTCTGAAATTTATCAAAACCCTGCCGGATAACTGCATCGACCTTATCGCCACTGACCCGCCGTACTTTAGAGTAAAAGACTGTAATTGGGATAATCAGTGGAACGATGTGACGGCTTACTTTGTATGGCTGGATGAGCTGCTGGCTGAATTCTGGCGGGTACTGAAACCCAACGGCAGCCTGTATATGTTCTGTGGTTCTCGTCTGGCCTCTGATACCGAGCTGCTCGTTCGTGAACGCTTCAATGTGTTGAACCATATTATTTGGGCGAAACCCTCTGGCCCGTGGCGCAGGCAGAACAAAGAAAGCCTGCGGATGTATTTTCCGGCCACTGAGCGCATCATTTTTGCCGAACATTACCAAGGGCCTTATCACCCGAAAGGCGATGGCTATTTCAAACAATGCCGGGAACTGAAACAGTCGGTGTTTAAGCCGCTGGTGGATTATTTTCGTGATGCCCGAAAAGCGTTAGGCGTCACGGCAAAAGAAATTCACGCTGCCACAGGAAAGCAGATGGCCAGTCACTGGTT
>NZ_CAWMEB010000080.1:0-358 GCF_963866145.1 Xenorhabdus sp. NBAII XenSa04 | reverse complement strand
CACTAATGAGATGGCCGCCCTCACCCTGTTAGCGATATATTGACAGCGTGTGATTTATTTTTTAAGAGGCTACCATCATGAACACTATCGCACTGATTGGCATCGATCTCGGCAAACATTCCTTTCATATCCATTGTCAGGATCAATCGGGGAAAGCCTTACTGCGTAAAAAATTCACCCGAACTAAATTGATGGAATTCTTAGCTGACTGCTTTCCGGCAACGGTGGTGATGGAAGCCTGTGCTGGCGCACATTTCATGGCAAGGCGGATCGCTGATTTGGGGCATGAGGCCAAGCTGATTTCACCGCAGTTTGTGCGTCCCTTCGTTAAAAGTAACAAGAATGATTTTATTGATGC